>CAYQCS010000010.1:0-11262 GCA_964416105.1 uncultured Candidatus Saccharibacteria bacterium | reverse complement strand
TTGGTGGCACATTGGTTCCTGTCCTACTGGACACCAATGTTATCGATGCCACCAACCCGCTTGTTATTGTTATCTTTGTGACCTTTTGTCTCACCCTTCTTTGGCAGAAGGTTGGGGGTTTCCAGCCCCTAGAGCTATTTCAGCTCCATTTTCGCGGTCGGAACTTCCTTTCGTTGGCGACTTTCGTCGCGGGTTGTCTTGAGTATAATGGATTCGCTGGGCTCTTACCCGAGCGTCCGAGGATAATCATACACCCTTTTATATTTTTGTCAAGCGCTTTTGTATGAAATATTGATAAAATGGCTCTATAGAGCCAAATATTTAATAAGAAAATAGGGTTAATTTTGGTAGTTTACAAATCGATTGTAACAAAACACTATCCGGTTCTAACTTTGAGCTTAGATTTCTTCTTTTTATCCAACTTCGGCAATTTGAGGATCAGAAGTCCGTGCTTTTCTATTGCTTCCGCCTCATCTACATCGATCTCTTCTGGTAAGGTAATCGTGCGTGAGAAAGATCCCCAATATAATTCTCGGGAATAATAATCTTCATCGTTGGCTACATGCTCTTCCTCTCTTCGTCCATGAATAGTGACCACATCGCGGGTTATCGAAATATCGAGATCTTCTGGCCTGACACCAGCAATCATTGATTTGATCACGATTGTGTCTGGAGTTTGATATACATCTACCGTAAGTTCACCTTCTTGTTCCGTATCTTTGTCGATCCAAGAAGAAGAGTCTTCTAGAGAATTGTCTATATGTCTACTTACTTGACTGTCGCTTGAATTGTCGCGACCAGCTCCTGTAAGTCTTTCAAAAAATGATCTTTTTTCTTTGGACATATTTATTTAAGTTTAATCTATTATATCAAGAGAGTTTAGGTTTGACTATTTTTATTTCTTCGAAGAGAACAATAAGTATTACTACTGCTCCCCAAACCCAAGCGAAAGCTTTCAAGACTTCCGTTCCGCTGGCATTAATTATAGACAAATTGAAAGCAGAGTGCAATGTTGTAGCGATCAATAGACCGATTATTCCTGCGAAGATCTTTGCTTTGTATCCTTTATAGAACGCAAGACCTAAAGCAAAACCTATACTAGCTGAACTAACTATATGGACCAGAGTTGCTCCGATGAATCTCATGTTACTGGTGATTATACTTGTCGCTATTTCTCCACCAGAGAGAGGTTGAATAATGAATAAAGCGTTTTCGAAAGCAGAGAATCCTAGAGCTACGACAATAAAATAAACCATGGCATCTATCGGTTCATCATAATTTTTTGCACCGAAAATGATAATTGCTACAGCTAAGAATTTTGCTACCTCTTCGGTCAGAGCCCACAATGTGTATCTCAAATTTGGTCCAAAATCAAAATTAGCGATGTATTTTTCTATCAGCACTGCAAATATTACCGATACTATTCCGCCAATAAAAGCTAAAGCAATAAGCCAACGAGGTTCGTAATGAGTATCTTCACGAAGCCAGAACCAAAGCCAGATAAGCGATGGTACTAAGCCGGCAATGAGAGCGTATAATAAAGTGCTAACTTGCATGTAACTATTATAGCAGGAATGGTTTTGGTATAGTGGATAAATGGTAATCAAAGATAAAATAATTCTATACAAGAATATAGGAGAAACCCCCTTGGAATGTATGACTCGTTTCAAAAAGGCTTTTCCAGAGTACGGTGAAGTCCCGATGACTTATGCGGGTAGATTGGATCCGGTGGCAGAAGGTCTTTTGCTTTGTTTGGTTGGTGAAGAGTGTAAGAAGAAAGATAAATATTTAGCTTTGAATAAAGAGTATGTTTTCGAAGTTTTAGTCGGTTTCTATACCGATAGTCATGATCTTTTGGGTTTGGTTACGAATAAGATCTGGAATACCAAGGATGGGGATTCCGGTGATTCCAGGGATGTGGAACATCCCTGGAATCTTCGAGTCGGGAGGTTTACTCAAGAATACCCAGCCTTTTCTTCAAAAACGGTTGGTGGTAGGCAATTGCATGAATTGGCTAAGTCGGGTCTTATTACAGACGAAGATGAATTACCAAGTAGGGAAGTAGAAATATTTAATTTCGAGAAGATTGGTGAAAGAAAGATAAAAGGAGATATTTTGTTAATGGAAATTATAAGAAGAATTAATTTGGTTAAAGGTGATTTCAGGCAAGAACAAATAAAAGATAAATGGTTGGAAAAGCTTGGTGATAAAGCAGATGTGTCATTCAATCTTTTGAAATTTAGAGTAAATTGCTCGTCAGGGACATATATCAGAGCTTTGGTTAGAAATATGTCCAAAAGTAACGGTGTTCCAACGACAGTCTTTTCTATTTTGAGGACAAAAATAGGGGATTTTGAATTGAGTAATAATGTGGTGGGAAATTTATGAACCTATGCGCGCGAGGTTGACAAATAGGCGGAAATCTGATAGTAAGTAGGTAGATTACAGTGCTTTGTAAGAACATTCCCCTTGGTGCGTCTCATCTAGAGGATAATGTTCTGGCATTGTTGTTGGATTGGAAAGGACTGTTCAATGAAAATTGAAAAACTTGCTTCTCTTTCTGTGAAGATACCGTGGTGGTTCAAGGTTTTCCTGCTCCTGGTCGTGGTGGTCTTGGTGATCATGGCCGCCTCCACATCGGCCAAGGGGCAGGAAGTGCCCTCGACCAGTCGCTCTTCGGCCTCGATGGCCGTTGGGTTGCCGCCGACCTCGGCTCCGGCTTCCACGGCGGAAACGCCGCTGGAAGAATCGTCACCGATCACCGGTGGTCGCCCTGAAAAGGCGACAGTGACATCGGTGCCGGATGTTCAGATCGACGTTGTTCCTTTTCTGGGACCGGAGCTAAGCAATCCCGAAAGCGGGGTTGTTATCGAGCGCCTCATCGAGGATTATCTGGCGGGTAATCTTCGGTTGGGTAGAGGGTACGTTCTTTGTAACGGTCGTGTCTATTGGACCGACACGATCATGGGAGCAGGGTTCGACACGATCAAGCAATTGATCGTTGCTCGTTCCAAAGGAGGTGGAAATGATATCTCCCTCGATCAGATCATCGTCAAGGCAACCTCGTTGCCGGGCGGCGTCTTGTCGGGAACTTACTCCGTGCCTTCGGGTTACGGGTACGGACCCAATGCCATCGGTATTAAAGCTGATGGGACTCGTATCACTTCTGGTCCTGGGGATCAGAAGGTTCAGAAGATTCTCTTTGCCACTCAGCTGCCCCAGTTTATCGGGGGCGAAACCGAGGCTGGCCAAAAGGCCGTTAAGGACTGGGTCCAGTCCAACGGCCTTTCCATCACCTATGAGGTGATGATCCGAGGCAACGAGCAGTCCAAGAGATATGCCACTGTCTCGACCGGTCCGTGGGTGAAGATCGTTCAAACCAAGCCGGGGGTCGTTACAGTCTCCGCAGAGACCGGGAACAGTTTTCTTTACAACCTGTTCTATAGTCCAACGGTCGATGGTCCGTTTACGAATAAGGTTGCGACGGGTTACGGTCTGCTGGAAGGGTCCAGCATGACGACAAACAACGCCGGTTTCTTCTTGCTCAAGCGAGCTCCGTAAAGGAGTTTTCGCCGGCACGCAACGCCTTTCCTAGGTTTCTAACCATGGAAGGGCGTTTTCTTTTGTGTTTTGTTATATTTTGATACTAATGTATCGAAAATGCCAAAAGTGTTTAAATACTAACTCCACCTCTTGACAAAATCATCGAAATAGTATAGGGTCAAGATAATACTGTATTCCAGTATTTTTAGTTTAAAAGCTTTATTTAACATTATTTATGAATAAAAACCTTATTAGTTACATGGCAATAGCCATAATCGCTTTTGTACCAGCGATTGTTTCGGCTAGTCCAACACCTTCACCTGTATCGACTCCGCCGTCTGTATCAGATTCTAGTTCGACAGCCACTCCTCCAACTAGTGGATCTTCTTCTACTGCTACACCTCCAACTAGTGGATCTTCTTCTACTGCTACACCTCCAACTAGTGGATCTAGTTCTACAGCCGTTCCGGTATCTGATCCTGTTGTGCCACCTGTTAGTGGTTCAGGATCAACTGCAATACCTGTAGTTCCTCCATCAAATGGTGGTTCCAGCTCTAGCGGTGGTTCATCCAGCTTTAGTTCTGGAGGTAGCCGTCGTGTTTTCGGTTACTGTACTATCGTAACCGGAAATATGAGATATGGTGCCAACAATAATATCAACGAAGTTGTCGCTCTTCAAAACTTTTTGAAGAATGTCGAAAAACTTAATGTTGACGTCAATGGTATATTCGATCTAAAGACTCAAAATGCTGTTATTGCTTTTCAGAATAAATATTCTGATGTAGTTTTGGCTCCATGGGGCTTGAGATCTGGTACTGGTTATGTCTACATAACCACAATCAAGAAAATCAATCAGATTGCTTGTAATCAACCTCTTACCTTGAATGCTAGCGAATTGGCTATAATCAATTCTTATAAAAATAGAACTCAAGGAGCTGCTACTATTAGCGTAGAACCTAATACTGCAACAACAGAGATTACTATAGACAATTCTGCATCAAATAACGATGTGGTTGTTGAAAAAGTTGAAAACACTGGAGAAAATACTGCTTCTGTAGCCAAAGCTTCTATTCTAAGCAGGTTCTGGAATTTCTTGGTCTATCTATTCCGCTAATACACGCTAAATATAGTGTAAGACAAAACCCCTCGACTACGCTCGGGGTTTTGTTTTTGGGGAATTTTATTGAAGAACAATTATAAAAGTGGATAAGTCGTTTGTCTCAAAGTGTATTTGAACATATAATTACTCTAATGAGTGGCTTTATTATTAATAATTATATATAAATGAAAAAAATAAATATAAAAGACGTTGCTTTAAGTGTCTTGATTGTTTTGGTTCTTGCATTTGTGGTTTATGAAGTAAAAGTTGTCAGCAATCAAAATAATCAGTTAACTAATGATGATTTGGTTAATAATGACTTAATCAATAACGACGTCATCAATAACGATATTGTTAATGACGATTTAATGATCGATGATTACGGTGATAGTTTTGGTAGCGCCAATATGGCTGCTGTATATGGTCCTTATGTAAACAAAGTAACCTCTTCAAGTGGAGATGTTTCCATTAAGACCACCACCAATTCTATTGAGACCGTAGCTTCTCCTGCCGCATATTCCAAGACCAAGAAAGTCCCGATATGGACTGATAATATAGAAGATATATATCAGGCAATTACTAGAACAAGGACGGTTCGAGAGACTTTTGTACATAATCAGAGCCACAATGAATATGCCTTACCACTAAAAGTGATTTGGGTTTATTCAAACAAAGTCTCTGTTGGTGGTAATGTGGAAAAATCATCAACATATGTTGCTTTACAGGAACTCATCGTATCACCAGATGGTAAGACTTTGACTCAGAATCTCTATTATGATGGTTATTTCAAGCCAGAATACAAGACCAATCCAAAATATACTGCCGAGGATGCTGCTGGTATAATTGCAGCAATAAAAGCCGATCCAGCAGGATCATTTAACCGTTTTGTCAACAGTGCAGAACGTAAGATTGTTACAAACAGAACCAGGCTTGGTACCGTGGGATGGGCATGGAAATCGTCGTTAAATAATGAATATTACTCTCGTAGTCAGCCAGGAGGACCATGGGTTCCGTCTTCTCCTCAATAAATACTAGTCTTGATTAGACTAATCTATACACAAAACCGTCTATATGGACGGTTTTGTGTATTACGGCCTATTGTAACTTAAAACTAAGTGTTAAACTTATACTAACAGTTTTATTGTTTAATTATTTTTTCTTATTGACTATAGTGAATAGATATTCATGAATAAACACTTACCATCTTTCTCATTTTTGTATATAATAGCCACTTTTGTCTTGATTACGGTCATACCATTTGGTGTCGAATCAAAAGATAATAGTTCTCTAAAAGTATTATCACCCTTTGATGGAGTTGTTTATACATTTGGTTCGCCTATAACCATTGCTTGGGATACTCAAAATACCGACATCGATTATTTTTATGTTTTGCTGGAAAATACCGCAATAAAGAATCTCGGTATAGTTATAACTTCCAATCTATCAGTGAATACAAACAGCACCAGCTTTGTACCAACCGAAAATTTGCTATATACTTTTCTGGCAAAAAGTAACGGTTTAAACGAAGAACAGCTAGAAGATAACTATTACGTCCGTGTAATCGGTGTTAAGAAAGGCTTTTTCAATAATAGTCCGGTCATAAATGGTATAAGCAAAATTTTTTCTATCTCTTCTTCTAGAAAAGCAGAAGTGGTAACTAATCAAAAATCATTATCAAATTCATCTGATAATGATTTGCAGAAAGATACGCAAATAGATAAGCGGGGGGCGATAATTGTTGGCAGGCCTGTTATAAAAGATGGTGACCTTATTTCTTATCCAATATCTCTATCTTTTACCATTAAAGCACAAGAAGCACCTATTTATTTAAGTAAGATTACAAAAGACAACAACCCAATTGTTTTTTTCGATAGAGATGGTTTTGTAGTACCATCGATAATTGGATCCAAAACTATTCCAGAAAATATCTCTAGTGATACGGTTAATTATTATTTTATTCCAGCTGGATCTTCGAGACAGTTCATATATGAAGGGACTGTTATTAATCCAAATGATACTAAGTTACCGAATAAAATTGTCCAGATAAAAGCTATAAAATACGGTACTAGTTCGACCACACTACAATCTAGCTATATTACTTCTGGTATCGATAATCTTAGGGCTTTTTTGGTATTTCCGATCATTACCAAAACCAAAATGGTAGCACCGACCAAAATAAACAGTGGAGCAGTGTATGTGGGTAAGACTTCAGCAGACCTCGGTTTATCTATTGTGAGGAATAAAGCTATTGTTGGCTACGAATACAATATGTCAGCAACGGTTACAAACATCAGCGATTATCCTATTTATATTAGAAATAAGAAAGATGGTAGAGATATTACTTCTTCCATAAACATATCATCAGCAAGTGTTAAATATTCGATAGATTCTGTGCCTACTATATTGTCTGGTGATAGATTTGGTGCCCTGATTATCCCCCCAAGGACTTCTAGGACCCTGTATTTTTCTGGTGTTTTATCCAATTATTCTGAGCGCGTAGAACGAGTATCTTATAATATAACAGGACTAATTTATGGAACTTCTAGCAGTTCATTCAATCAGACTATTACATCCGGCCTTGATAATCTAAAGATCACAGCTAAAGTTGGTGGCTTTAAGAAAATCGAGAGAATATATAGCCCGACTATAATTTATCCACAATCTCCATATAATGCTAACAATACAAACTCAGTTCCTAATTCAAGCACAAATCCTACACCTACACCTGGATTTACACCTACGCAGACACCTACGCAGACACCGACACCTCCACCAACATATGGAATAGATTTTAATGATTCATGCATACTCATTAATTTCGATGGTCAGTGCGACGATCCTTTTCCTCAAGATATTTACGAAGAACCGTACGAAGAAGAGACACCAAGTCCTCCACCTCAAGCGGATCCTCCTCCGCCAGTTATAGATCCTCCACCTCCGGTTGATCCGCCTCCGGCACCCCCTTCAGCAGAATCTGCTAGCCCAGATCCAGACCCTTCTAACTTTTCATCTCCTGTTCAAGATCCAAATCCTTCTGATGTAGCGACATCAAGTTCTAGTTCTAGTCCTTCAGTTATGAATTATCAACAAGGAACAGCTTCGGTCCTTGATGCATTATTGGGAAGATTGTCCGAATTATTTTTACCGATACGTAAAAAGTAGTTTAGTTTTCTGCAAATGAATTTTAGATCTATAATCTTTTTGTTCCATGAGCCTTGAGGTCTCGATTATATTCTTTATTATCTAGTGCCCCCGCTAGAGCGATCATTAAGGCATTATCTCCAGATATATGCTTGTTTGGTAAATATATATCGATGTTATATTCGCTAGCGATTTCTTCAAAAGCTTTCTTTAATGTTTTATTGGCGCTTACTCCACCGCCAATGATTATTGTTTTGGCACCCGTTTTTTCGATTGCTAGTTTCAATTTGGTGACCATAACTTCTTTGACAGATTGTTCGAACTCTCTAGCGATCGCTCTTTTGAAATCCATATCTAAAGTTTGATGTTCTTTTAAGTAGTCTTTAACAGTGTAGAGCACAGCAGTTTTAAGCCCCGAAAAAGAAAAATCCAAATCGCCACTTTTCATCATAGGCCGAGGCAGTTTGGTTATTGGATATTGGTTATTAGTGATTAGTGTTTGGTTATTGGTTATTGAAAATTGCTTGCCCGCCGAAGCTTCAGCGTAGGCGGGGTTATTGGTTATTGGTTCTTCTGCTAGTCTACTCACCTCCGGTCCTCCCGGATAGGGAAGTTCGAGTAATCTCGCTACTTTATCGAACGCTTCTCCGACAGCGTCATCTTTGGTTTGACCCAGAACTTTGTACGAGAATGAACCGGACTTGTCGGCATTTACTTCTACGATTTCCGTATGTCCTCCGCTTATAAGCAGAGCTATAGCAGGGTAAGTCACTGGTTTCAACCTCTGCCACTGTCCCACGGTTTCATTTTGGGACAATAAAGAGCCAACGATATGACCTTCCATATGATTGACAGGAATGATTGGCTTTGACCACATTTTTGACAGTATTTGCCCGAATGTAATGCCGACCCATAGAGCCGGCTCTAGTCCAGGCCCTTCGGTGACGGCTATTTTGTCTATATTTGGTATGTTCTTGAGTAAGTCAGTATTTGCTTTTAATGAATCGGCCAGATCGGGATTCTTTTTTGATAATTCACCATCTATGATTTCCAGATCGAGTTTGAATTTAACCTCATCGACTTTTGAAAATGATAGGGAAGATCGAGATTCTTCTAGCAAAGCTTTGAGTAATGGGATTATATTCTTACCGTGTTCTCTTTTGGCTAGATTGGGGTAAACACCACCGTATTTGCTGTGAAGTTCGGCTTGAGAATGGACGAGAGAAACGATCACTCGGTACTCGAATACGCCATTGTTTGACCTAGTTTCAAGTAAGGCCAAAGCGGTTTCGTCGCAACTTGTTTCTATACCGAGGGTTAGCATGGTTAAAGGATACTATAATTTTGTTGTGCTTGCACACCGACATATTACCATATATAATCTTATATATCACTTATATAAGATAATATGACAAGAAATTATCAAAGAAGAATTGAAAACCTACCAGCTGAAATTCTATCGAAAATCAGTGAAATAGACCGACTCAAAGCCAAATGGATAGAGGGAGCAGAACTTGGTCGTGAAGTTTTGACGCGTCTCAAAAAATCGGTACTTATAACTTCAGCCGGAGCCTCAACTCGAATTGAAGGATCAAAACTTTCTGATGATGATGTGGAGAAACTTTTGCGTGGACTATCGGTGCAGAAATTCAAAAACCGTGATCAACAGGAAGTCGCTGGATATTACGAATTGCTTACAAATGTTTTTGATTCATACCAAACGATCCCTTTTTCTGAAAGTACAATAAAATTTTTTCATCGAGAGTTACTTAAATATGTTGAGAAAGACAAAGAACATCGTGGAGAATATAAGAAAAGAGAAAATAAAGTAGCAATGATAAATGCTTTGGGAGATCCTGTAGATATAGTCTTCGACACCACGCCGGCATATCTTACACCAAAAGAAATACAAGAAATCGTGGAATGGACCCAAACTGCGCTTATTGGAAAGACCGTTCATCCTCTTCTGATTATAGGAAACTTCCTTGTAGAATTTTTGCAAATACATCCATTCACTGATGGTAATGGTCGTCTTTCTCGTATTTTGACAAATCTCCTATTACTTCAACAGGGGTTTGCTTTTATGCCGTATATCTCACATGAAAAAATCGTGGAAGATAATAAACCCGAATACTATATAGCTCTTCGACAAAGTCAGAAAACTTTTGGAACAGAAAAAGAGACTATTATACCTTGGCTTGAATTTTTTCTGGGAACTCTTTTGGAACAATCAAAAAGAGCGGTCGATCTACTTTCGCAAGAACAAACAGAAAAACTTTTGTCTCCTCAACAGGAATTGGTATGGAAATATCTTGAAGAGACCAGAGAAGCAACACCGATCGAGATCAGTAAAGTAACTACGGTACCAAGACCTACAGTCAATCAAGTCCTAACTAAATTGCTCAAACTGAAGAAGGTTGAGCGAATTGGCTCTGGGAGAGGAACAAGGTATAGAGTTATATAATAATAAACATCATGAAGACTAAAAATAAAAGCTCAAAACCGAAGTCTGGAATCTGGGAGATTGATATAGTGCCAGAAACAATATTTCGAGCAGTTGGACCTGATGGAAAACAGTTTGATGTAATCATTGTGGTTCACCAGGACTCTTTTTTTGTTCTCAATATCAAAATTGTTGATTCGAATACAAGCATTAAGGAAAATATTGTTGCGGCCTTCAAAGAAGCACTTTCGAAAGGACCTATCACAAACCCAAATACTATAATGATAAAGAAAAAAGAATATGCGGATTTTTTGCGCGAAATTGCAGATAAACATAAGATAAGTATTGAATTATCTAAGCACCTAAAGGCTGTACCTGAAGTCTTGAAATCAATAAGACAATGGAGTTATAACCCCGAGTTTAACTCATTATTGAAAGATAAAGATGATCTGTATTACGATGCTATGGACGCAATGAATGAAAACGATCATTCACATGCTATTGATTTACTAAATGAAGCTTTAAAAATTGATCCGCATTATGTTCAAACACATGTCGGTTTGTCGTCAGCATATCGAGAAACTGGAAATATACCCAAATATCGTATTCACACAATAAAGGGTTATGAAGAGACTTGTAAAATTTTCAAGAAATGGCCACGAACACTGTCGTGGCATGACATAGATAACAGAAAATTTCATCGTGCCATATTTTTTCGTGCCGGCCTATATATTGAAGAGGGTGAAAAGGATAAGGGTTTATCTTTGTACCGTGATTTATTGAAAATGTGGCCAAATGATAATCTGGGTGTTAGATACTATGCCGCGGCAATATATGCCGGCAAATCAATTGCAGATATTGATAATCTTTGGGATGAGTGTAACGAAAAACAAGATTGGGATAGAATGGAGAATCTACTGACCGAACAGAATAGAAAGCATAATTTCTGGAAACCGCCAAGGAATTAGCAGATTAGTACGAGTGCGCGCTAAGGGACTCGAACCCCTGGCCTACCCCACGTCAAGGGGTCGCTCTA
>CAYQCS010000009.1:0-11370 GCA_964416105.1 uncultured Candidatus Saccharibacteria bacterium | reverse complement strand
ATTAGTAAAAAAGAAATGAAACTTTCGATAGTTATTCCTTGTTATAATGAAAAAAATACAATTCGCGAGATAATCTCGCGAGTTTTGTCTGTAGATATTACACCTTGGCAAAAAGAGATTATTGTTGTCGATGACGCTTCGACAGATGGTACTAGAAATATCCTAGCTTCTTTTGGAAATAAAATAAAAACTATATTTCTTGATAAAAACGGCGGAAAAGGTACAGCCGTTGCTCGTGGTTTGGAAGAGGTTGTAGGGGATTATGTTGTTATCCAGGATGCAGACCTTGAGTATAATCCAGAGGAATTAAAATCTTTTCTCAAAGAGATAAAAGATGATAAGGCTAAAGTTATATTTGGTTCCAGAAATAAACACCACGAGAAGCGTAAAGGCTTTATTTTTCAAAGATTGGGTGTTTGGTTAATTACAATATTGATAAATAGACTCTACAGACTTAATTTAACTGATGTCTGGACTTGTTATAAACTTTTTCCATATAATGCCAAGAAGCATTTTGTAAATGGGAGATTTGAAGCAGAATTGCTATTCACTGTAGCTTTGGCTAGAAATGGATACGAAATTTCTGAAGTGGCAATATCTCACGTTCCACGAGATAAAAATCACGGAAAGAAAATTCGATATAGGGACGGTTTCAAAGCGATACAACTTATCTTGGCAGACCGTCTAGCTAATTTGAAAAAACCAGAAGTGAAGATTGCTAAGGACCATTCAAGTATATTATGTTGTCCATTCTGTCAGGACAATCTGAATGTTTCAGACAGAAAATATTCTTGTGAGAAACATGGTCTCTTTGAAGTCGATGAATCGTCACGACCAATATTGATAGAAAGGGGAACTTTTGAAAAGAATGAAGACCAACATGATACCGGCATCAATTGGTTGAAATCTTTCTTCAAACAATTCCCTAAAATTTATTATTCGATCTGGCACCTCTTTTGTCCTGTTATGATGCTGGTCAATGGACCAAGAATGATATTGGAATATACTAAGGGTAAATTAATTGCTGATATTGGTTCTGGTCCAGAAAGATTAGGTCCGGAGTTTATTAATGTCGATGTCTTTCCTTTTCCTGAAGTTGATATTGTAGCCGATGCCACATGTCTACCTTTCAAAAGTAATACTCTTGATGGCGTTGTCAGTGAATCAATGTTTGAACATGTACCAGATGCAAATCTTGTTGCTAAAGAAATGGTCAGAGTAGTAAAGCCTGGAGGATATGTCTATGTTAGCGCACCTTTTATTCATCCATACCATGCTTCTCCGGATGACTTCAATCGTTGGACAATTAGCGGTCTAAAATACATGTTTAAAGATCTGGAAATCGTTAAAGCCGGGGTTCGCTCTGGACCATGGAGCGCTTTACTTATGTTTATGGCTTATTGGTTGGGTGTAATACTTTCTTTGGGTTCTAGGAAAGTTGCACCATTTATAGCACATATGTTAATGCTTATTTTTGGTCCTTTCAAATACCTTGATTACTTTTTTATGAAGATTCCGGGCTCTGAAGCTGTGGCTACGCATCTCTATATATTGGGGCGTAAGCAAGGTTAAATCTCAGAAGATTTTCTTATAGCAAAGTAGTTTGTAGTGAAAAGTAATTCGGAAAGCTTATCTGGATATTTTATTTCGGTTAAACCATCTCGAAGTATTCTGTAGATTTTATAGTCCTTTAGGAGATCAAAGATATCTTTGAAATAAGCTCTGGCATTACGACTCCCAAGACTCATTTCAAATTGAACATATTTAATTTTTTGCAACATTTCGCGTGATCCTTTTAGACATGACAATTCATATCCTTCAGTATCTAGTTTTAATAGTGTTACGTATTTTATGTTATTTGATCGACAAAAGTTATCTATAGTGTCCATCTTTACTATCTCACTCAGCCCTTTTTCAGATGAATCCTTAAAAAATGAACTTAAACCGCTGACATTTTGTGGAAAATATAAAGTCTCAGTGCCAATCTTTTCACCAAAAGCGATGTTTAAAAGTTTGATTCTCTGGTTAACAAAATGTTTTTCTAAGGTTTGGAAGTCTCTGAGACAAGGTTCAAATGCATAAATTGATGCTTTGTTATTGTTATGTAAGATACTATCAACATATTCACCACCCTGTGCTCCCACGTCAAAGATAACCGGATTGATTTCTTTGCTAAGAAGATTTTTGATGATATATTCTTCACCGCTTTCTCTAATGTTACGACCGCCGACTCCTATGTTCATACCTTCAATAGCAATATCAAATAATCTTCGAAATATCGACTGAAACATTACTTTACCGAAAAATTTCGATTTTATAATTTTTCTTAAGCTCATATTATTTCTTGGCAACTATACGCCAATGTTTGGCTGATTCTTTGATGATTTCTACTTTTCTAAATTTGTTGCGTATTCTCTCCAAAGGATTATGATCTGTGGTTTTCCTGACATCAAATATAAGTACACCTTCTGTGGAGAGTTTATTATAGACGGCATCCAAATATGTTGAGACTGGATAATGGAAACCCCATGAGATCAGAGAGATGACAAGATCGAATGGACCAACGAATAATATTTCATTGTTGGGGGTAGCTTCTTGAGTAAATATCTTTTCTGGTCTAATACCGTTTATCTCAAGAAATTTTCTTGCAATTGCTAAAGAATTATAAAAACAACCATTAGAAGTCAAACTGTAATATACTTTACTTGGCATTTCCGTCTTATCTAATAGAAATATGTTCGGCTTAAAATGACAATAATGATTGTTTAACATAATATCAATACCAGGAATACCACAACCAATATCAAGTATAGAGCCAGCTGTTTGGGGTAAATAGGATCTGATCTCGTTATATTCATTATTCATGTCAATACTGAATAGTTGGTGAACTCTATTTCTCGTAAGTCTTGCTTCTAAGGATACAATTAGATTGTAATTAGAAAAGAGTGATTCCAGGGCATAAGCCAGACGTTTTGGTAATAGGTGATTGATTTTTTGGATGATTTTATTTCTTCTATAAAATAAATAGGGAGTACGTTGAAATAGAATGTATTTTGTAGCTTCTTTTGGTATTTGTATTTCCATGATCTTAGACATAAATGTAGTAATATAATGGTTGAAAATTTCTAATAGTGTACCATTGTACAGTATTTATTTTCGAAATACACTCTTCTGGTCGAATAATAATTCCAATCAATTGGATTGTTTGTGGCTATGATATGTGGAATATCGCCATACCAAGAAGCAAAATCTCCAAAAGTAGAATCTGAACCAATAATTGTGTCTGTGGCAGAAAGTAGAAACAAATCAGTTACAGCGTTTTCTTTAGAAATATAGATGTTTAGACCGTTAAATGTCTTTGGATCAATAGGACCATCCGAAGTTATTAGAAAACACGTACTATTAGAATCAATGCCATTTCTTTTTACATACTCATCGACAATCTCTCGGAATCTTTTCTCTGTTACAAAATATTGTCCGCCCTTGAATGTCTTGTAATCGCCTTGTCGGATATGTAAGCCTATGACTTTCTTATATTTAGCGAAAAGGGAAGAAATGATACCGTGGACTCTTTCAGTGATTTCATCTTTTGGGCAAAAAGCTTTTATTATCTCATTTCGATATTTTTCCAGACCTTTGGGGTTTCGAAATAGCCAGCCGTTGAAGTATATTTTATTGTTGGTTATATTAGATCTGAAATCCAAATTGGTTGGAGGTAGGTATATTATTTTATTTGAAGGATCGTCGGATGAGATTAAATTTCCTTTTGAAATTATCTTAATCAAAAAAGGGTAAATTTGATATGCCTTGCGGCAAAACTTTTTCAGGTACCCTTGTTTTCTATTTGTATAATTTTCAAATAGTTTAGCCAATAGCCTAATTATCCAACTTTCTCTGTCTACCAGCTTGAAATGTACATGATATTCATAAAATGATGGATTGAAAACTGGTATATTTTTCTCAAGACCATAGGCATAAATACTTATGTAATTCCAGAGCTGGTTGGCTAATTCTCCATCACCATATCTTAATATAATTATTTTTTTCATTTATTGATCTCTTCGAATTTTTCATCCGGAAAACCCCAAGAGTTGTTGATATTACGATAAGGAATTTTTGATTTAAGCATCGATTTTGCATCGGATTCGAATTTTTCTGAAGCTATTCCTGGTCTACCAGCACGACCAAGTTCGTGTTCGATATGATATATAGGAAAAGGCAATATCTTTTGCTCTATATTGAAGCAATATAAAACGTATAGAATATAGCTATCCAGGTAGAGATTGTGAGGGGTCTCATCGTAGCCACCCACTTTGTTCCAGAGATCTCGATGCATAAGCAGGAAATCACCAGCAGCTTTATCGTGAATAGTGTCTGGGTTGTATTTTTTATCAAAGCCACTATTAAAAATCGGGCACATCATCAGACTCTTTTTATTTCTGCTATGTATAAATCTTCGGAACCAGATCTTCCATGATTTATAACGGACTCCGTCATTGACCCACTTCATATATATGTTTCTGCTAGCTGTATCTATGATCGATTCTGGCGACTCCTGCTCAGAAAAATAATTGATTGAAATATCATTTCGATCTACTCGATAGAAATGCTTGTTGTCTATCGATGTGCTGTTTATAAATTTAAATATCCCATCACTAATTATTACATCTGGATTTGTTGCCAATATGTATATACCAGAGGATCTTTTGATTCCAATATTTTTAGCCACGTATTCTAGTACAGGAATTTTAGAATGAGTACTTATTTTTTGATGGAATTCTTTTGGTACGATGATAAATTCTATAGATAAATATTTATTAGTTCTTAAGCCCAAACTTTCTGAGAAAAGAGGGGTGTTTTCTGGTGGATTATATTCTACGAAGACCAATTCTGTCTGAATCTGATTTTTGTCTGATAGGTACGATACGATTTTGACAAAAGTCTTTATTCTGTTTTCCAAATTACCCCCGTAATTATCATTTCTGGCGGTGACGACTATTGATAGTCTTGGTGTCTTGATTTCATTCATAATAGGGTGTAGTGTAGCAAATATTCTCTAATAAATCATTATTATTTATTATCAATCGAAATTATGAAAAAACCAATTCTAGTAACGGGAGGATGTGGGTTTGTAGGTCGTCATCTGGTAAAAAAACTAATTAATCGTGGTGATTCGGTGCTTATTATAGATAATCTTTTTACAGGATTACACCCAGATAAATGGTTTGGACCTGAATGGTTGAGAGGTAAAGATGGTCTTTTCAAGACATACTCAAAGCAAAAAGTGACCGTAACTTACCTTGAAGCAGATGTTCTACAAGTCTTTTTGGATATTGTATCCGGGAAATCTAAAATACAATTACCATTATTCTCTGATGTTTTTCACCTGGCTTCAATAGTTGGTGGGCGACTACTTATAGATGGTGATCCTTTGCTTGTAGCTAAAGATTTAGCAATCGATGCTAGTTTGTTCTTGTGGGCGACTCGTTTTCCAAAGAATTTTCAGAGATTACTTTATGCTTCTTCTTCAGCATCGTATCCAACAGATTTACAAACTAAGGAATCAGCGGTTGCTCTAAAAGAAGACATGATCCATTTGTCAGGGAGGGTCGGAATGCCTGATATGACATACGGCTGGTCAAAATTAACCGGTGAATATCTATCTCAATTAGCTCACAAAAAATACGGTATACATGTTGCTTGTGTAAGACCATTTTCTGGTTATGGAGAAGATCAAGATTTGACTTATCCGACTCCGTCGATTGCGCTTAGGGTTGCTAGACATGATGAACAAATTGAAGTTTGGGGTACCGGTGAACAAGGTAGAGATTTTGTTCATATTGATGATTGTATAGATGCAATGTTCATGATTCTAGATAAAGTCAAAGACGGTCGAGGTATAAATATTGGTACAGGGAAACTAACATCTTTCAACGAACTAATAAGAATAATGTGTAAAATCGAGGGACACAATGCTACAATTAAACCATTGGTTGATAAACCTGTGGGAGTTCAGTCTCGTTATGCGGATGTTTCAATTCTAAGTAAGGAGATAGGTTGGAAGCCAGCAATATCGATGGAAGAGGGTATGAAGAGAGTTTTGGATGGGGCGCATGCGAGATTGGATGTAAATAAAAAGAAGTATTCTATTGTTACGACAACTATAAATGTACCAGTTCTTCTTGAAGAATATGTTAAAGATATTATCAACCACAAACATAAATGTTTTTTTGTGGTTATAGGAGATAAGAAGACTCCGATTGAAGCCAAAAAACACTGTGAAGATCTGTCGAAAAAGACTGGCATGGAAATAGTTTTTATGGATGTCGAAGATCAACGGAAATATTTGAGAGATTTTCCTGAACTTGATGAACATATCCAATACAATTGCATTCAACGTAGAAATATCGGTATCTTGTATGCATTCCAGAATGGAGCTGATACCATAATTACAATTGATGATGACAATTTCTTTTTGACCAAGAATTTCGTCGGTAATCATGCGGTCGGGGATATAAAAGAGATCGATGTTATTTCTTCAAATAATGGTTGGATAAATGTTTGCGGCTTTCTTGAAGAGGAACACGGTAGAGAGTTTCATCATCGTGGACATCCTTTGGAGTTTAGGCATCATGAAGAGAAATTAAAGACTAAAAAGAAGAAAGTTAAAATAGTTGTTAATGCTGGTTTTTGGCTTGGTGATCCCGATGTTGATGCTTTGACTCGCATTCATTATATTGCAAAACCGATAACTGCTGTGGCTTACAAACGGGACTCAAACTTTGCTCTTGATAAGGGTACTTGGAGCACTTTTAATTCACAAAACACTTCTCTAGCTAGAGAAGTAATACCGGCATATTTCTTGAGTCCAAAAGTTGGACGATACGATGATATTTGGGGTGCATATGTTTTGAAAAGGATTGCGGACCATCTTGATCATGCTATATCATATGGTCATCCAGTAGTCAATCAAGAAAGAAATGTACACAATTACTGGAAAGATCTTGCAAAAGAATCAGACGGAATGATTTTAACTCATAGATTTGTCGAAGCTCTGAAGTCAATAAAACTTACTCAAAAGACATATGATAAATGTTATAAAGAAATAGTCAGCAAGTTGCCTCAAGCTTTTATCAAAGCCGGAAAACCTCTAACTCCAGAACACCAAGAGTATTTCAACAATTATGTTTTGGGTATGAAGGTTTGGATCAAGACCTTCGAAAGATTGGAGTTGATGAAGAATAAGAATAAAAAGTAAATAATTTTAGTCGGATGAGTATTAAGGATATCGTTAAATAATCAAGAGCTTCGCAACACTTGCATGGGTGTTTTGAAATTAATTCCCATGTGACTGCGTTCTGAATTGTAGTATGGTAAAAAAATTTTGATTGCTTTCCTGAAATGATGAATTGTTGTAGTTGTCCGGTCTAAACATTCCTCTTGAATGGTTCTGTTAAAACGTTCAATGTGAGCTTGGTCGTTACTTTTCCGAACGCGACTGTATCGATGCATCAGTCCAAGTTTGTAGATTCTGAACCTGAACATCTTTTGAAATTCACCACCATTGTCACTCTGTACCATACTGAACTTAAATGGAGCAGACAATTGAGCTCGTGCCACAAACTTGAAACTATTTGCTGAAGAAATTTTTGTTGTAACTTCTGCATATGCCCAGCGTGAGAACAAATCAATCAGCGTATACACATACAACCTAGAACCATCTGGAAGCATGAAATGTACTGTATCAACCTCTAAAAGGCTTCCAGGAATGGTTACTTCGGGTCTTTCAGTGTAATCATGAGGACGTTTCCATGGAGATCGTTTTTTGAGCATGCCAAGACGATCGAGCGTTCTTTGTACGGAGATCAAACTAACAACTACACCTTCTTTTTTGAGTTCATGATGAATATGCTGACCACATCTTCTACGTCCGTTTCTTTTTTCAATAATTGCTTGAACAATTTCTTTCTTGAGTGCATTTGGACTTGTTTTAGGTCTTGACGATCTTGTCGGTAATTCATGCCAACCAGTTGCCATGGGGAGTTTGCACCACCTTGATATGGTTGATGGTTCGACACCAAACCTACGAGCAACTTTTCTCATTAACCAGTGACGGTACACAACTAAATTAACTGCATCTCTACGTACTTTGGCTATATGTGGATTTGTGGTGTATGACATATACATGATTGTAGTCTATGGTGTTGCTAAGGTCATGATACATTACGGCCGCCATTGATTTATTTTTATAATTGTGATATAGTAGTAGTAGAATAGTAAAACATGCTCGTCTACAATCTACAATAAAACAGTAGTAAAAGAGAAAGGTTAGTTATGAAGTCACCGTATGCAGATCAGGTGGTACTCCTCACGACCACATTTAGTCCGTCGGTTGAGGACATGAGAGCACAGCTTGCCTTGAAGACCTGTAAAAAGGCTCACGAACGGGGGTTCCCAATCATCGTAGTTGACGGGAGTCCTTGTCAGGAGTTCAAGCGGGCTCTCAGGGATACTGGAGCTATCGTGGTTGACCAACAAGAATTTGGAATGGAGGGCTCTCGGAGGCAGGTCTTCAGGTTGGGATTGGAACGGTTTCCGGGGGTCAAAGTATACGGATGGTTGGAACCGGAGAAACATCCGATGGTGGACTTACTGGACCCATGTTTCCGACCGATCATCGAACCGGAAAATGGACCTGTTGATGTGGTAGTTCCTCGTAGAAAGACTCTGACCAACTACCCCTTGTACCAGCAATGGTCTGAATTGACCGCCAACTGGCAATTGGGCGACATCACTGGTCGGTACAAACTGGACCTCTATTCCGGTCCCCGCTTCATGTCCCGGCGAGCTACACAACGGATGGCTGACTTCAATAGCGGTGGAGATGGAAAGTGGAAGATCATATTCTTGCCGCTTGTTTGGATGATGTTTTCTGGATGGTGTATCGTGTCAGTTACGGTCGACTACATCCATCCGGCCGAACAGCTTGTCGAAGACAACGAGTCCATGAGAGCAAAACGTGACGAACAACGCACGGCTCTTGTTCAAGCAATGTCTGCTGAATGGAAGCATCAGTTTGAGTTCCATAATATGCCGTAACGTCACTTTCATACAGCCTGTGGCTCACGCCCCGGGCTGTTTTTTTATTTTATAATTATTTCCTCGAAGTTTTCACTTGCAAAACCCCAATCCTGATCATTATTTATTATTGGTATCCCTGTCTTATCCATCTGATCTGCGACTTCACGATATTTGGCATATTCTACACCTGGTCTACCAGCACGACCCTCGAGGTGGTTGATATGATATATAGGTTCCATTAGTATTTTCTGTTCATAACCCAGAGCTTTTAAGACATGTAACATTAGACTGTCGTGATGTAGGTTATGAGGAGCTTGATCATAACCATGTGCTCTTGAATATATATCTCTATGGGCGAGAAGAAAATCGCCGGAAGCATTTTCATAGAGAGATTTGCGGTCTGGTGGATAAAACATATTCAGAGCAGGACACATCAATATATTTCTTAGACCGTGAGGCAAACGCTTTACCCAGTGTTTATAAGATTTATAATGAGTCCTTGGACTGTACAAAATCTTGATTATATCTTTTCTGCATATTTCTAGTATATCTTCTGGTCTAATTTTAGGATCAAAATAGTTTGACGCAATTTCATATCGGTCGGCTCGATAGAAATGATTTGTATCGAGAATATCAGTTGCAAATCTTCTTATTATCTCTTCACTAAAAATGATATCAGGATTTGTGGCTATTATATATTCACCTTGCGCTCTACGTATTCCAATATTTTTTCCATAATATTCTAACAAAGGAATTTTATTCTTTTTTACTCTGTCATGGAATTCTGTTGGTACCACGATACCTCTAAGTGTGACAAAAGATGTGTTAGGTATGGGTATCTCTTGAAACAAATATTTTTTATCTGACACCGGATTGTATTCGACGAACACAATCTCTGATCGAATTTTGTATTTATCAAGCAAAAAATACAGAACTTTAACAAAAGTCGATGCGCGATTAATCATGTTGCCACCGTAGTTGTCATTTCTACCTGTTACAACAAATGAAAAATTGATTTTGTCCATAGTAGTGTTAATTGATTATATATTTATTTATTCCATTTGGATATCTTGGATTATCGTTCCTAACTCTCCACATGTAAAGTGGAATATAGAAGACGTAGCTGTTCTTGAATATTTCTACGACCTGGAAACTAAAATCGCGATCTGCACCACGACCCATGAAAGATGGCCAAATTCGTTCACTAAGCTTGCGGAACTTAACCTTCTCAGTGATTTCTTTCTTAAAAAGAGGGATTCCGGTTACTCCGGGATATGGTGTAACAGAGCCAAAGAATGAACGATTAATGAATCTCATCCTCTTGATGTTGAAGGGAATATATTTGTGCCAATGACCAAGAGTCTTCATTAAAATTCCTTTAGTCTTTTCTGCAAGATCATATAATTCGTTTGGGGTGATAGTAATCAGACCAATCTCATCAATGAATTTTTTAAAATCTATTTTTTTACCTAAGAACCTTTCGTTCAATTTAATCCAGTCAGTGGTTATATGATCAGCTTTATATTGTTCCAAGAGCTCGACTTGAATCTCAATCCTATTTAGTAGAGAAATATCATCAGCATCTTGAAAAGTGATGTATTGACCCTTGGCGTACTTAAGACCAGTATTTCTGGCAGAATAACCAGCGTTAATATTTCTTTTTAGTTTACGGTGAAATCTTTTTGGGTCTATGATTTCGGTTTTTATAATTTTCAATCTCTTATCGGACTTACACATTTCTTCTACGATTGAAGCAGTCTTGTCTGTGCAATTATCATCGACAACTATTACTTCCAGATTATTGTAAGTCTGGGCTAGAATTGATTCGATCGCAGAACGAATAGTAGACTCGCAATTAAAAGTTGGGATTATTACTGTAACAAGTTTATCGGTCATAGTTTCAGAATATTTATTATGAAATTATTGTATGTCTCACTGAATTTTTCTCTGGTGTAATGAGATCTAGTATAGTCCCATATCTCGCGAGATTTTATTTGAATGGAGAAAGGATCTTGTTTTGAGAATTTTGTAACTTCACTTGCTATAGAATCGGGTGTTGGGTTTATTAAAGGGACACATTGAATACGTCCTTGATTATGCCAAAACATTAGTCGAGCTATCCTGTAAAGATGCGGACATTACAAAAACGGCCCAAGCCCGATTTCATCGCATGAATCAACGCCGTATGAAGCATAGCGTTTGGACAACCCGCCGCCAGCGTTGGTATGTAATCAAACAAGAATAAACCCGGCCCCTGTGGCCGGGTTTTTCGTGGGAATATCGGTTACG
>CAYQCS010000008.1:0-11573 GCA_964416105.1 uncultured Candidatus Saccharibacteria bacterium | reverse complement strand
CCGCCGCCGAAACCACCAAATCCTCCACCTCCACCACCGAAACCGCCTGGACCAAACCAAAAACCTCCACGCTTTCCAGGGCCATTATTAGAGGCAAAATAATCTATGATAAGACCAACTATTGCAAGGAGAACTATTGCAATAATTCCTGTATAAACAAAACCCCAAATAATACCTACGATTACACCCGCTCCCGCGCCGACGACACCACCAAGCCACCATGATTTTGTATAAGAAAATAAGGCTCCCAGAATACCTACTATCACAAAGACAAAATAAATAAATGATTCGTAATCTTGTTTTGTTGATAGAAATTCTTTTGAATTGTCTCCAGAATATTGCGAAGCTTCAGGGGAATTGTTGATTATTGCAACTACAGCATCTACCGCTCCAGAAATACCCGTGTAATAATCCCCTTTACCAAAAGCTGGCACCATTACTTTTCTAATAATATTTCCTGACTGCAAATCGGTAATTGTACCTTCCAAGCCATAACCAACCTCTATCCTTACCTCGCGATCGCTCGGTGCTACAAGAATAAGAAGACCGTTATCTTTGCCTTTCTGACCAATACCCCACTCTTTGAAAAGATTAACTGCATAATTCTCTATAGTATCTCCTTCCAAAGAAGGAATCGTAACTACAGCTATCTCTATCTGCGTACTATTCTTGAAAGAAGATAGGCTATTTTCAAGACTCTCTTTCTGATCAGTGGTCAATATCTTGGCAAAATCATTAACAAAACCAGTCGGTTTCCCTGGACTTTTGTAGGCGAATACCGTAGGCAGAGTTATTACCCCAAAGAGTGTTAATAGTATTATTACTTTTAGCTTGCTCATAAAGAAGTAACTAGCCACTTAGCAAATTTTCAATTTTCAATAACCAATGATCAATTTAACACCTGCGATTCAATTGGTTATTGGTTATTGATCATTGGTTATTTATTTCGAACTTGCCAAAGTGCTAATCACTATAGTAGCTAATGTCTAAAAACTAACGGCTGGTGCATTCTCTGCTCCAGAAACAGCATTGAAGTATTCTCTTTCACCAAAACCGAAGATAGAAGCGACCATTGAGCTTGGGAATTTGATAACTTTAAGATTGTAAGATTTTATCGATTCATTGAATCTCATTCTCTCGACGCTAACACGGTTTTCTGTTCCTTCTAGTTGTGTCATTAGAGATTGGACTGCTTCAGAAGATTTGAGTGTAGGATAATTTTCCATTACAACCAAAAGTCTACCTAGAGCGCTTTCTACTTGTCCTGCGGCCAAAGCTTTGTCATTGGCTGTACTTGCACCAGAATATCTTGTACGAGCTTCAGCGATAGCATTGAATACCGCTTGTTCTTGCTTCATAGCACCTTTTACTGATTCAACTAAATTAGGTATCAGATCAAAACGACGTTGGTATTGAGTCTCAACTTGCTTCCATTGAGTATCGGCAGTTATGTTCAGATTGACCAAACTATTGTATGTAACAACGGTATAAAGACCAATCACTATTACAACAGCCAATATAATATAGAGATACTTTTTCATATATTTATGATTAATTATCTTACTGGAACTTTGGTTTCATCTTGCCCAGCAGGACCCTGAACAAAAACAAAAGATTTGACCATTTCAGTGAACTCAGTATCAGTTGTATTGATCAAAGCTTTGTTATTATTTTGGGCTTGAATAATGTTGGAGCCAGTTAGACCCTTGCTTTCTGGTGATAAAGTAATCGAAGAAAAGGCGAACATATAACAGATATTTCCCTTTTGGATCGAATACATTCGATCAAAGTAATTCCTTCCTTGAACAGTGTTGGACATAGAGATAGTATTGGCATTCTCTTGACCGACCTTCATAACTCCACGATCTTTGATTGTTGTAACTGGAGGAAAAGCACATTTGCCAGAGATCACATTCACTTTTGATTCCAATTTTGCAACAGTAGTAACCTGATTCTTGTCTATAGGTATTACAAAAGAAACACCAGAATTGCCATTTTCAACTTCCCAATAAGAAGGATAATTGACTGCAAAACCAAGTTCAGCATTTTCAAACTTGGAAAGCTTTGATGAGACTTTTGTTTTTTCTATTACAGGAACTGGAGTAGTAGTCTCGATAGGATTATTGGAATTATTCGGCTGATTTGTAGAATTATTATCTTTCTTGCCAAACCAGACAATACCAACAATGACTATAATTATTAAGACTAGAACTGATAATGTAGACTTCTTCATAAAATAATTTAATTACTAATAAATAATAAAGCAGAGCTTTAATTTATAGCTATAATATAGCATACAACAATCCAGGACTCTAGTCTGACAACTAAATCTCACCTTCGTCTATACCTGCTGGGACAGACTTTATCTCAAAATTAGCCAGTATTCCATAGACTATTTCTAATAAGGCTTCACTATCAACTTTATGCTGGTCATCATATTTTTTCACCAGGACAGGATCGGTTACATAGAAACCTGCTCCGTTTGTTCCCTTGGATTCAAGCAAAACTGAATAACAGATATTATTCCCCATTCTTTCGTAAGCAATTCTTTCAAATATAGTTCCTGTAGCAATATCATCTACCTTAATCATCGTGTAATCCTTTCCGCTGACAACTATTTTTGTTGTGGTAGAAAGATTTCCATATTCAAGTAGTTTAGATCTATCACAACTAGAAGAAGCAATAATAGATAACCTGACATTATCTAGAAGTGGCCAATGAAAATAAACATCCTTTGGAAAAGCCAAAAAAAGATCAAAGTCGCCTTTATTCAAGATCAAATTATCTGGATACTTGAAACCATAACCAAATTCTTCGTTGGTATAGCTTTTCCATTTAGAAATATCAACTTTTGGTTCGACAATATTGGTACTTGTGGCAACATCTGTTGAAGTTGCATTTTGATCTTCTGTCTGGATTGGCTCAAATCTCAAAGAATTTTTCTTTTCTATATAGTCATAAGCAACAAGACCGATTTTGACAAGACCGGCCAAGATAACCAGACCTATTACAAGAAGTAAAAATTTTCTCATTATTAATAACCCATATCCATTCCAGGATTTGGAGTAGCCTCCTTTTTCTCTTCAGGCTCATCAGCAATGGCGGCTTCGGTTGTAAGTAAGATTGCCGCTGCAGAACAAGCATTTTCGACACCAAGTCGGGTAACTTTGACTGGATCTATTATTCCTGCGGAAATCATGTCATCTACCATTTGATCTTTTAGAGCGTCATAGCCTATATTACCCTTTCCATGCTTGATCTTATCGACTATTACAGAACCATCTTCTTTGCCAGCATTTATCGCTATTTGTTTTGTTGGAGCCGAAAGAGCACGAATAACTATTTTGTAACCGAGCTCCTGTTCTTTGCTCATATTCTTCTTTGCAAATAAAGACTTTTCAACTTCATGTCCGGCACGAATAAGGGCCACGCCACCACCAGCGACAATTCCTTCTTCGATAGCCGCTTTGGTAGCATTGACCGCATCTTCTATCTTCAGCTTCAAATATTTCATTTCTGTCTCAGTGGCCGCGCCGACGCGGATAACTGCTACACCACCAGAAAGTTTGGCAATTCTTTCATCCACTTTTTCGAGATCATATTTGGAATCAATTTGTTCTTTTTGTTTTTTCAATTGAGCAATTCTTGCTTCGATGTCGCTCTTCTTGCCTTTGCCGCCGACAATAGTTGTATTATCTTTGGTCGAAATAACTCTTCTAGCTTTACCCAAAACAGAGATGTCGGCATTTTCGAATTTAAGGCCAACATCTTCGGTTATCACTTTGGCACCAACTGTAACAGCGATATCTTCTAGCATTTCCTTTTTGCGATCTCCATAACCAGGAGCTTTGACCGCCAAAACATTGAAAGTACCACGGAGTTTATTGACTACAAAAGTAGCTAGAGCTTCTCCGTCGACATCGTCAGCAATAATAACCAAATCTTTTCTACCGGTTTTGGCTAGCTGTTCGAGCATTGGTAGAATCTCTTTTACGGTTGAAATTTTCTTGTCTGTAATCAAAATGGCAGGATCGTTGAACTCTGCTTCCATCCTGTCTGGATTGGTGATCATATAGGCCGAAACATAACCTTTGTCGAACTGGATCCCTTCGACAATTTCTGATTCTAGATTGGTAGACTGCGACTCTTCTACAGTTACTACACCGTCTTTACCAACCTTTTTTATGGTATCAGCAATGATTGCACCCAATTCTGTCGACTCAGAAGAAATCGTAGCTACTTGTTTGATCTCTTCATCACTCTTTATCGGAGTAGCTATTTTCTTTAAAGCAGAGACAACATCTTTGGAAGCTGATTCTATACCAAATCTCAAGCCCATAGCATTGACTCCCATATTTGTCTCTCTCATACCTTCGTTTACAATGGATTGCATCAAAACTGTAGCAGTGGTAGTACCGTCTCCAGCAACATCATTGGTTTTTGAAGCGACTTCTTTTGCTATTTCAACACCGAGATTTTGGAATTTATCTTTCAAAGTAATCTCTTTGGCAATCGAAACACCATCATTGGTAATAGTCGGGGAACCATAACCTTTGTCCAGAACTACATTGCGCCCGCGAGGGCCGATAGTAATCTTGACCACATCAGCAACCGCATCGACACCGTCTTTCAGAGCTTTCCTTGCTTTTTCATTATATAGAATTTGTTTTGCCATATGTTTTATAAATTTCCAATTTTCAATAACCAATGATCAATTTAACACCTGCGATTCAATTGGTTATTGGTTATTGATCATTGATAATTAATTAGTTATTGACCATTATTTAATAACTGCTAAAATTTCACTCTCCTTAACCAAATAATATTCTTCTTCACCGACCTTTATCTTATCCCCCCATTGAAATAAAACCTTGTCGCCCTCTTTGACTGAAACTGGGACCAGCTTACCATCTTCATATCTACCAGGACCCAAAGCGACTACCTCACCTCTTTTGCTACCTTTATCTTCATTTACTGTGACAGGAATGATTATGCCAGAAGAGGTCTTTTTCTCCTTACTTTCGCCATCTTCTCTAATCAAAACTCTGTCCTGCAGTGGTTTTATCTTTTTTTGTATGTCTTTCATATTGTTTTTATTATTAGCTTATAATGGCTTCGTACGAGAATACATTATATACAAAAACACCCTTTTGCCAAGAGCTTCGTCCTTAAACCAGCCAAGAACATTGTATTCTCCGAGACCGCCCTCCTTCGCTAAAGCTACGGAGGGCTAAAATTTCTGTTTACCCGCCGAAGCCTCGAGCGAGCAAAGCGAGCGAGAGGCAAAGGTGGGCGGGGTCTCTACGAATACAATGTTCTTGGCTGGTTTAGACTTCGTTAAATAAATAGCACAGCAAGTGTTTATTGTATTCTTCTTGCACAAAAACACATAGTATGATAGTGTATCCGCAATGAAGTCACTCCTTCCGTACATACAGATCGTCCTGTCCGTGATTCTTGTCGCGATTATTCTTATCCAAAAGACTGGCGCTCAGGTTGGTGGCGCTTTCGGAGGTAGTGATAATTTCAGTTCAGCATTCCACACTAGGCGCGGTTTTGAGAAAGTTTTGTTCAACACAACAATCGTAATCGCCATTCTATTCGCCATTTCTGCTCTAGCAAATCTTGTCTAATCTAATAGAAACACAAAAGTCGTACAAATAACAATCTAATCGGTTTTAATATTTTCTGTGAATAATCTCGAATCACCAAAAGAGTTTCGTTTGAAAAACGGCTCAAAAGTAATGAATTACATAAAAAGATTTTCTGCTACAGAGAAGACTATTTTTGCTTTTTTCGTAATCTTGGCCTGTTTTTCTGCCTTGGCTATGGCGGGAATGGTTAGTGATCTATTCTCAGTACAGATCCCCAAAAATGGCGGTTCATTCAGAGAAGGTGTTATCGGTCTACCTCATAATATAAACCCTGTTTTAGCTACCACAGAAGCAGATAGAGACATATCTAGCCTTGTTTATTCTGGTCTAATGAAATATCAAGATGGTAACCTAGAAAAAGATTTGGCAGAATCTTATTCTATTAGTGAAGATGGTTTGTCTTATATCTTCACCTTAAAACCAGATATACATTTCCACGATGGAACATCTATTACAGCCGAAGATGTTGCTTTTACGATTCAGAAAATCCAAAACAGTGCAATTAAAAGTCCTAGAAGAGCCGATTGGAACGATATATCTATAGAAATAATCTCTTCCAGAGAAATTAAATTCACATTGAAACAACCATATAGACCATTTATATATAACACCACAGTTGGCATAATACCGAAACATATTTGGAATAATCTAAGTGATGATCAATTTATTTTTAGCCAGTACAATATAGAGCCAATAGGTTCTGGACCTTATAAATACAAATCGATAACCAAGAATGCCGAAGGGATTCCAGAAGAATACAATCTTACAGCAAACAATAAATACTACGGAAAAAGGGCTTACATCGATAATATAACTTTTGTATTCTTCTCTGATTACGAAAAAGCAATATTAGCTCTAGAAAAAGGGACTATAGACAGTCTAGCCTCGGTATCAGCCTCCGATGCCAAGAAGCTTTCTGATAATCTGAAAGAAGGATACTCGATAATATCTACTCCTTTACCTAGAATATTCGGCCTGTTCTTCAACCAAAATAACAATGAAGTTCTGGCAGATAAATATGTAAGACAAGCATTGAATGTGGCGGTTGATAGAGAAAATATAATCAAAGAAGTACTAAATGGTTTCGGCACCTCTATTCATGGACCGTTCCCTTTTGATAAAGAAGAAGAAAAGTCTGTATTCAATATAAAAGCAGACATCCAAACAGCAGAAGCTATATTGAACAAAGGTGGTTGGACCAAAAATCCAAATACTGGAATATTCGAAAAAAAGGGTCCCAAAAACACGATACAGATATTATCTCTGAGTATTTATACAGCAGATACACCTGACCTAAAGCAGACCGCAGAGATGGTCAAAGATGCTTGGACCACTCTTGGAGTAAAAGTTACTGTTAAGATTTTTGATTCTTCGGAGCTATATCAAAATATTATAAGACCAAGAAAATACGATGTACTTCTATTTGGTCAACTTATCGGTAAAGATCGTGATGTTTATGCCTTTTGGCATTCTTCACAAAGGAATACACCTGGTCTAAATGTTGCCATGTATGCAAATAGCAACGCCGACCAGATCATAGAAGCAATAAGGAGAGATGACGTAGACAATACCAAGAAAGGCAACTACACAGAGCTTTCTAATATTATAAAAAACGATGTTCCTGCAGTATTTCTATATTCTCCTGATTTTATATATATCTCAAAAACAAATCTAAAAAATACCAAAAATGGTGGTTTCGAAATTAAAAACATTACAATCCCTTCAGATAGATTCAATTCTATAAATAACTGGTATATCCAAACAGAAAAAGTCTGGAAAATATTCGCTAATAATTAATATGAACAATCAACAAACAAATCGGGGGTTACCCCCAAGAAGACCTTACGGTCATCGAATTACAAGAAGTGCTTCGCCCGCGCCTTCAATTCCTGGCAATACTAATGCTAATACCTCCAATCATCATCGCGTTGTTTTGGGCAAAGGCCTTCGCAAACATCCAGAAGTCTTGAAACACATCGCTGGAGCAAGAATGAATGTTATGCGCAAAGAATCCAGGGGTGCTGGTGCTAGAAGACCAAGCCCCGCCCGTTCTCTCACCTATAATAAAGGTGAGGATGTTATTCCGCCTTTGGCCCCAGATTCAATCAGAATAATACCACTTGGTGGAGTAGAAGAAATCGGTAGAAATATGACTGCCATAGAATATGGCAACGATATTGTAATTATAGACATCGGCTTTCAATTCAAAGATGAAAATACTCCTGGAATCGACTACATTCTGCCAAATACAAAATATCTAGAAGAAAGAGCTGGTCGAATAAAGGCAGTTTTGATTACTCATGGACACTTGGACCATATCGGCGGTATACCCTACATAATGCCAAGAATTGGTAACCCTCCGATATATACCAGACTTCTAACTTCTATTCTTATTCAAAAAAGACAAGAGGAGTTCCAGCATGAACCAAAATTGGATATTAAAGTCGTAGAAAAAAATGAGACACTTACTATCGGTGCTTTCAAAGTCAGCTTTTTTGCAGTTACTCACACGATTCCAGATGCTATGGGAATAATCCTAGACACTCCTTATGGTTCCATAGTTCACACCGGAGACTTGAAACTAGATCATGTAAACGGAGTTCCTACTGAAGAAGAGGTTATGGAATACGATCGTGCTTTCAATAATCCAAAAAGAAATGTTTTGCTTCTTATGGCAGATTCTACCAATGTCGAAAATCCAGGATTTTCTATTCCAGAAAAACAAGTTCACAAGAATATCGAAGAAATAATCAAAAATGTACAAGGTCGTCTGATTATTGCTACATTTTCTTCTTTACTTGAAAGGCTTTTGAAAATAATAGACTTCGCCGAAAAATATAATAAAAAAGTTGCTATCGAAGGTCGTAGTATGAAATCAAATATAGAGATATGCAAACATCTAGGTTTGCTCAAGGCAAAAGAAGAGACAATGATATCTAGCGACGATATGGACAATTATCCGCCAGATCGGATAATCGTTTTGGCAACGGGCGCGCAAGGCGATGAGTTTGCCGCCATGATGAGGATGTCCAACAAGGTTCATCCAAAAATCAAGATCACCCCTAGAGACACGATCATGCTTTCATCTTCGGTTATTCCAGGCAATGAACGAGCAGTTCAAAAATTAAAAGATAATCTTTCAAGGCAAGGGGCAAAGATAATTCACTACCGTATTGCTGATGTTCACTCTTCTGGCCACGCCAATCGCGACGAAACCGCTTGGATCCACAAGAAGATCCATCCCAAATTCTTCATTCCGCTTCACGGCTACCATTACATGCTTAGAGTTCATGGTGATATCGCAAAAGAGGCCAACGGACTCAAAGAAGAAGACGTGGTTATCCCGGATAATAGTTCGATAATCGAGATTCGAGAAGGTGGTAAAAAGATTGTTAAATTGAAAGAAAAAGCTGCTTCTGGATTGGTCTTAGTGGATGGTTTCTCGGTCGGTGATGTTCAAGATGTTGTTATCCGTGACCGTCAAATGCTGGCTCAAGATGGAATATTCATCATATTTGGCATTATCAATTCTTCTACTGGAAAACTCAAAAAATCTCCAGATATTATTTCCAGAGGCTTCGTCTATCTTCGAGAATCGCAAGAACTATTGCATGAAGCTAGACTTCTTATCAAAAATACTATAGAAAAGTCAACTCGTGGCCAGAATCCTATAAATATAGATTTCGTAAAAGATAATATAACTGATGCTGTCTCTAAATTCTTGGTTACAAAGACAGCCAAGAGACCGATGGTTATTCCGGTGATATTGACCATATAGTAAATAACCAATGATCAATTTTCAATAACCAATTGAATCGCAGGTGTTAAATTGGTTATTGGTTATTGATAATTGAAAATTTACTAGATGCTAATAACTAAGTGGATCGATCATATTCCTCTGAATATTATCTGCCAAAGCCATAACACTATTACCGTAAGTGGTATTGCCTCTTACTGCCCCACAAGATTTGCCAGAGTAGTATCTACAAGCAGCATTCCTCTCTCCTGTATAACTACCACTAACTGCTCCGAGATCGCCAAGATAGACTGCCGAAGCAGTGAAAGCGTGATGTGGGTTCCAAGGATCAGGCATACCAGATATACCAACAGCAGAAGCTACCCTATCCTTGAATAACATCCACGTAGAAGGAATGAACTGGGCAGGACCCATCGCTCCTCCCCAACCGATCTCCAATGGGCAAGATACTACTTGCTTTGTTGGTTCTCCACCTATTTGACTCAAAATAGTCGTAAACGGTGGTATATCACGGCTAGGGTTCATAACTTTATTGATTGCATTGCCTGTCTTTGCATTGATTCCACTTCCTGTTTGCATATCGGTGACATAACATTTTCCGACATTGCTACCAAGATTTGATTCTTGAGTGATAATAGCCAAAATAAGAGCTGGTCTAACTCCTGTTTTCTGTGAAGCTAGTTTTGCATATTCCAAAGCCTGACCAAAAGGAATTGCGGCGGCGTCTCGTAGAGAGAACAACGCTGATCTTATCTGAGCAGCTCTAGCCTGCTTTTCAGCGATAAGGTTTTGATATGATTTTTCTGTCCCTTTACTTATAGCCAATAATTGTTTTTGCTCTTTCTGATTGCTTTCTATATTTTTCTGTTGTTGTTGGATAACATATTTAGCATCCATTTCTTTATTTCTTCTCTCGTCCAAAGCCTCTTTTTCTGCTGTAGTAGAGTCTTTATCGGATCTTATCTGTTCGAAAGTATTTTTGAGTCCATATTGTACAGACTCAAACTGATCAAGGTCTTGAACCAAGTTGGCCAAAGAAGAATTGGACAGGAATAGTTCCGGCAAAGTGATATCATCCAATTCATCGGTTTTTCTGAGTATCTGAGCCAAAGTGTCTTTATTTTTTTCTATTCTATTTTCGAGTAGATCGATCTTCTTTTCTTTTTGGGAAATATCATTCCCTAGGCTTTGAATAAGAATATTTTTGGCTTTAATCTCTAGCTCAGCAGAACGGATCTTGGCCCCAAGAACAGATATATCGCGCGACAGAGAGGCGCTCTTGTTCTGAGCATTGGCGAGCTCGATAGCCGCCTGCTTTTGTTCTGCTTCAACCTTGGCCAATTCGGCCTGCAGATCGGCTCTTTGTTGCGGTGTAAGCTCAGCGCTCTGGGCGTAAACAATAGAATCGCTAGATATAGTCAACAAGAAAGCGGGAATAAACAACAAAAAACTGGTTTTCTTCCAAAAAGTGTTCATCCGACTATTATAGCAGACACCGTGATGTGGAACATCCCGGTTACCCCGATGTCCTTCGATAAACTCAGGATAAATCGGACCATCGGGATCTTATCTCGAAGCTTCCGCAAGATTATGCTTCTTCGCCCCTTCGGCGTATATCTGTTGAATAGCGTCTGCGGTTAGGACTTTGGGGTATATAGCGAGTTCATCCATAAAACCATTGAAATGAGAACCCGAGGTTGGTGTATCTGTACCTATAGTATGATTTAAACCTACCACGACCCTCCTAACAACATATCCAGTTGATACTGCAGGTACTACCGTTACTGAATTGTAAAATTTACCATCTACATATAAGTATATTTTGTTCGCAACTTTATCAAAAGAGAAAGATACATTCACCCATTTATCTATAGGAAATTTATAAGTAAAAGGTGAGAGCACTGTCAATCTTGGTCCAATATGTAAGAAACCTGCAACATCTATATTCATATAAGCTAATATGTCACCACTACTTAAAATCATGAATGGTCGCCCTTGCATTGTTGAACTTGGTGAATATATCCACAGACTTACAGTATACCCACCTCCACTAGTAATATCTATATTCTTCGAAGAGATATCCGCCGATCTAAAATAATCAATTACATTTGTATCGAATGCGGCAAGAGAATAATCTATAGAAGAACCTGATGATGTTGGTC
>CAYQCS010000007.1:11016-12659 GCA_964416105.1 uncultured Candidatus Saccharibacteria bacterium | reverse complement strand
TATTACATTAGTACCTGGTGTAAATGGCGGTCAAGCTTTTCGTTTTGATGGTGTTACAAATGCATATGTAAATTTTCCAGATATTACTACTACCTACGACAGATTTACTTTAAGTGCTTGGATAAATCCTGAGACTGGAGGAGATGCTCGACAATCGATATTGCAGAATTTTTGGGAGCTTGTTGGTAATAATATATGTTATTTTTCATACAAAATGAGTCCTGATGGTGTTACTGTAGTTTGGAGATGTTCTACCGGTAATCTTATAGCCTATAATAAATGGTCCCATGTTGTAACCTCTTGGGACAATAGTGTTATCAGACACTATGTCAACGGGAAATTAATTTGGACAAGTCCTATTTTTGATCACGGCCTTGGCACAAGTCAGTCTTTTTTAGGTATTGCAGGTTATGCCGGTAGGAGATTCAAGGGTTCAATAGATAATGTCCGAATATATTCTAAAGCTTTAGACACAGCACAAATAGAGAGACTTTATGCTGAGAGCATCAAAGATTACGAGTTTGTTTTGCATAAATAAAAAAGTGCGGCATCCACGAAGGACGCCGCACACTGACCGAGGGTCATGAAGTTCAAAGAACACAACCGAAAAAGGAGCGCGCTTCGGGCCTAGAGCTGGGGGTAGGGAACCCTATACGGTGTTTTGTCGACGCTACCGCAAGCTCTTCCGTGGGCTGGCAGGCACGGATGGTAAACCGAAGCGCGCGAGGTAGAAGAGCGCGTCCCTCTTTTCCTGGCACGCGATGTCGCACGTTGAGTGCACAACTTCTTTTGGGACGCGCTCCATATTGAATTCAAGATTTAAACTCAATATGGAACGCATCCTACAAATCTGCCCTTATTGTAGTACTAGTGTAACATTCGTCAATATTGACACCGTCTTCTATTAGTGATTTCATTATGTCAGACTTCACGCAAGTATCCATCTTTGTCGATGGGTATACCATGTGGCGCGTGAATAGTGAAAAATCGAAAGAAAGAATTGAAAATGCAAAACACTTTCAACAGACAGTGCGATGTTATCAATCGATATCTGGCATCGATTTCTCAGGAAAAATCAACGACAATAAAATGGGTAAACGTACAAGATGGTACGTTTGCGAGGCTGGTGATCGGTCTTCGTAATTGGAAATTGTTCGTTTTGTTTCTAATTGCTACTTTCACTATTTCTTTGGCAAGCCTTTGTCTCCTGAAGTTCCATTTCAGGGAAGAATTAGGCTGGGTGTTGATGTGTCTGTGGCCGATTACTTTTGTGGCGACATTATACTATGCCCGGAACATGATTCCTCCTGATCAGGTAGATGAGGAGTATAGAGGATACTGCTTACGAGTAGTACGAGACATGTTCCGTTTTCTCTTTCGGTTTGGCCACTGGCCAGAAAATATATCGAAAGCCGAGGTTGAACATACCTTCGGTGAAGGATTGGACCGGATTGATAGTCGTTGGCCAGATGGATTGAATAATCCAAGAAGGAGAAATGCCGAAGCTCGTTTGGCGGTTGCAAGAAGGTTCTTTCCGGACTTGGTACCGATCAGACCTTCTATGTAAAAGAGATCTTATCAAACGATCCGATCTTAACTGAAGGTCGGATTTAAGAGCGCGAGGTTACACCTCGCGCTTTTCT
>CAYQCS010000007.1:6505-10916 GCA_964416105.1 uncultured Candidatus Saccharibacteria bacterium | reverse complement strand
GAGCATGTTATAATTATCACAGTTATGAACTTTATAAATAAAAAATATGCAAAAGGCACCAAATCATAAAGACGAAGAGAAACGTATCAACGCTCTTCAAAATCTAAAATTATTAGATACAAAAGTCGAAGAGAGATTCGACAAGATAACGAAAGAAGCAGTCAAAAGATTTTCTGTACCGATATCTACTATTACTTTGGTAGACAAAGATCGTGAATGGTTCAAATCTGTTCAAGGTCTACCAACTAGAGAGGGGCCTAGAGATATCTCTTTTTGTAGTCACGCTCTTGTATCTGATGTGATGATGATAGTAGAAGACGCTTCTTTGGATCCTCGTTTTTCTGATAATCCTATGGTTATAGGTGGTCCGAATATAAGATTTTATGCTGGCAAGTCTCTGTATGACAAGAAGACTAGTCTGCCAGTTGGTGTTTTCTGTATCAAAGACAATAAACCAAGGAAAATGAGTTTGTCAGAGATAAGCGACTTTCTGGATCTAGCAAATAAAGCCGAAGATGAAATAAACAGGTCGAACTGATCGATCTAATCTTATATGACTTGTATATAAATACTTACCTTGTGATTGTTGCATCGAAAAAATAAATAGATTAGTATCGGTACTATGGAATCTACATTAAGTATGGTAGCTGGTCTATTCGGAGAATTGTGGACAGTCTGGAAGGGGATGTTTAGTTTTTTCCTTGAACTATTTAAGAGATTTTTTGTACTTTTCCTTTGGATATTGTGCGGAATAATCGTTTTACCTTGCGTGTTCGTTGCTGGAACTTTTTATCCTAAATGGAGTGAATGGGGTGAGAAATTGTAATATTATCCCTATTTCATTTTTACAGTTATAATCAGATAATGAAAATTGCTTTCAATAATATTGAATCCTCGATATTGCATCCAACGATTTTTGTTATATTTGGCATAACAGGCGATTTGGCTAATAGAAAATTATTACCAGCTTTGCTGGCTTTGTATACAAAAAAGATGTTGCCTTCTCGTTTTGCCATCATTGGTTTTTCTAGAAGATCTTTCAGCAGAGAAGAGTTCCGCGAACTTATTCGAAGCAAATTAAATATTGAGCCAGGTCAATATAGAGAAGAAGATGTTAAACATTTTTTGGATCATATCTCTTATGAACAAGGATATTTCGATTCTACCGTGGCTTATGCGAGATTAAGAGAAAAGCTAAAATCAATTGATGACCTTTGGGGTCAATGTTCAAACAAAATCTTTCACCTTTCGGTTCCACCAAATCTCTATGAAGGTATCTTGAAAGAGTTGGCCAATTCTAGTTTGACTTTGCCGTGTGACGATAAGACTGGTTGGACTCGCGTTTTGATCGAAAAACCCTTTGGTGATGATATCCATACTGCCAAATCCTTGGACAAATTACTCGGCAAACTATTCAAGGAAGAACAAATATTTCGTATAGACCACTATCTAGCCAAGGAAGCCTTACAAAACATTTTAGCTTTTCGTTTTGCAAACCCGATTTTTGAATCTATTTGGAGTGCAAAATATATAGAAAAAGTCCATATAAAACTTTACGAAAAGATCGGTGTCGAAGGTCGAGGATCGTTTTATGATGCGATCGGCGCCCTCAAAGATACCGGCCAAAATCACATCCTTCAGATGCTTGCTCTTATTGCCATGAATAAACCGCAGACATTGAATGTTGTAAATATTAGAAAAGAAAGGCAAAATGTTCTGAAACGTCTGAAGAAGATCCTTCCAAAAAATCTATCTTCCAATGTTCTTAAGGCTCAATACAATGGTTATCGTGAAGAAAATGGTGTATCGAAAAACTCTAATACAGAAACTTTTTTCAGAATAAAAACTTATATCAATAGCTCCAGATGGAAAGAGGTGCCATTCTATTTAGAAAGTGGTAAATCTCTTTTCGAATCAAAGACTGAGATAGATATCTACTTTAAACATTCAAAGAGCAATGACTTCATCAACTCAAAGACCAATAAGAAATTATCAAAGGATGACCAAAATATCTTAACTTTCAGGATTCAACCCGATGAAGGTATAAAGATCAAGTTTTTTGTCAAGAATCCAGGTTATGGTTTTCTCACTGAACCTAAAACTTTGAAATTTAAATATGCTGACGTACCGAATTTCGGTCTTATTCGCAATGATTACGAAAGACTTATTCATGATGCTTTTGTTGGGGATCAAACTTTGTTTGCTTCGACGGGAGAGATAATGGCTTCTTGGGAATTCGTAACGCCGATCTTGGACAATTGGTCCAAATTGCCACTTATTATTTACGAAAAGGGCGCGAAGGAAGTCTGATCTCCGAAGTAACCTCTCCGGGATGTTCCACATCCCGGAGGTCCATGTTATATTATCTATATGAAATCAAGCGAAATCCGTAGTAAATTCTTGGAATTTTTCCGAAAAAGGGAGCATGCGATCTTGCCGTCGGCCTCGCTTGTTACAACTGATGAAAAAGGTATTACCAATCCAACACTTTTCAACACTGCAGGAATGCAACCACTCATCCCGTATCTTTTGGGCAAACCGCATCCTGAAGGTAAAAGATTGGCTGATGTTCAAAAATGTTTGCGCACAGTAGATATAGATGATGTTGGAGACAAAACCCACGCTACCTTTTTTGAGATGCTAGGCAATTGGTCTTTGGGAGATTATTTCAAGAAAGAAGCGATCAATTGGAGTTACGAATTTTTGACCTCAAAAGAAGAAGGACTTGGTCTTGATCCAAAAAGACTTTATGTGACAGTTTTCGAGGGAGATCAAAATGCACCGAAAGATATAGAAGCAGAACAGATTTGGAGGGAAATATTCAAAAGAAATGGAGTAGAAGGTGAGAGAATATTTTTCATGCCAGCTAGTTCCAATTGGTGGGAAGCGGGGGAGAATGGTCCATGCGGTCCCGATACGGAGATGTATTACGATATCAAGAACAGATTTGGTGGTGCTGGTATTACCAAAGAGGGATTTCTAGATGCAGACGAAAAAAGGGATATTGTAGAGATCTGGAACGATGTTTTCATGCAGTATGAGAAGAAAGATGGCAAAATTATAGGCAATTTACCAGCTCCGTCTGTAGATACCGGTGCAGGTCTTGAAAGGTTGTCTATGGTTATGCAGAAGGCGGATAATATTTATGATACGGATCTTTTGAAGACAGCAATAGAAAATTTAAAAGTTAAATCTCACCTCCTTCGCCAAGGCTCCGAAGGTCAAGAAAAGTCAAATTTAAAATCACAAAGAATAGTGGTTGACCATGTGAGAGCGTCTTGTTTTATGATAGCGGATGGGGTGGTCCCTTCGAATACAGACCGTGGCTATGTTTTGAGAAAATTGATACGAAGAGCTATAAGACATGTTGAAGTTTTGGGTATAAAAGAAAATGGACAGCTGAACGATTTGGTCGATGAGTTTGGGAAAATATACAAAGAAGCTTATCCAGAATTGACAGCCAATATTTCTAAAATAAAAGAAGAGATAAATAGAGAAGAAATAAAATTCAAAGAAACTTTGAATCAAGGCCTCAAAGAATTCGAGAAAGGCACCGATGCTTTCACCTTGTTTTCTAGTTATGGTTTTCCATTGGAATTAACCTTAGAGTTGGCAAAAGAGAAGGGTATTTCGGTTGATGTCAATGATTTCAATGAGAAATTTAAGAAGCACCAAGAACTCTCGCGCGCCGGGGCAGAAAAGAAGTTTAAAGGCGGTTTGGCGGACAATAGTGAGCAAGTAATTCGCTATCACACCGCTACCCACCTTCTTCACCAGGCGTTATGCGATGTCTTGGGAGATAAGGTCATGCAAAAAGGTTCGAATATTACGGCGGAGCGATTGCGTTTTGATTTTGCTTATGATGCAAAGATGACTGAAGAGCAAAAAAAGAAAGTTGAAGACATTGTTAATGAAAAGATTAGAGAAAAATTACCGATGAACAATGTTATTATGCCGAAAGAAGAAGCAGAAAAGACGGGGGCCAAACATTTCTTCGGTGAAAAATATGGTGATCAGATTTCTATTTACTATATCGGCAACGATCTTACTTCTGCATATTCCAAAGAGTTTTGTGGTGGGCCTCATGTCAAAAATACAAGTGAACTATCTGGCCCAGAAGGCAAATGGCGCTTTAAGATCCAAAAAGAGGAAGCAGTCTCGGCTGGTGTGAGGAGGATCAAAGCGGTGTTGGTTTAAAGATAACAAAGAATAGTCCCATCTCTACACAGCATTTGTATAAAAATGTTATAATTATGGCGATGTTTTCTTCACATAAAGCTAAGAGTAAGATCGATCTAATCTTGGATGTAGAAAGTTGCATCGTCAGAGGTTCTTTGGTTATTTTTGAAAAAGTAGATATACCTAAAGTCATATTTTCTTATACCTCAAATGTTATTTGCGCATCAGGCGC
>CAYQCS010000007.1:0-6405 GCA_964416105.1 uncultured Candidatus Saccharibacteria bacterium | reverse complement strand
ATATATTCTGAACAAAAGAAATTGTCTGCAAATTCTACCGCCCCACTTAAGGTTATAGAGCAGAAAATATTTGAAGTTAAACTCAACGGTTATCCAGTAACCGATTGGGAGAATAGAAATGCCGAGAATATTGAGGTTTCATTCAATGTATCAATGGCCGGTTCGGTAATGGTTGATTATTTTATCGACAGTCGCAAGCATCTTTTGCATGGTTATAAAGTAGTCTTTCATTCATCTCTTCTCTTGCAATATATAGGTATAGAAAATGTACTTGATCCAGGTCAAAATTATTGCCTCATTCATGTTCATGGTGATGAAACCGACATATCTATTATCAAACAAAAATCATGCATATTTTTCGGTTCCAATTCTTTCGGAGTCAGAAGTCTGATAGATAGTATCTCTAGAAAAATCGGTAGCGGGAAGCAGACAGCCGATTCGATGATTATTCTTTATACTGGTGACAAATTGGATAATATTCATAGTAAAAGTTCGATTGAGATTATAGAAAAATCTGCCAAAGAATGGTTCGATAATGTCAATCTATTGGTAGAGAAACAAGGTCTAACATTGAAATACCCGATTTCTATTATAGTTACCGCTTGGGCGCACGACGATTTCTTCTGTAAAATAATTAAGAAGATGGACCCTAATCTATCGGTATACGCTCTTTCTATTGAAGACCTTACCGATAAAGTTTATTTTTCCAGTTCGGTCGAGAGAAGGAGATTGGTCGCTTTACACTCGATTGCTATTCACAGTTTGGGAGTTCAAAATATGTGATATCATTTAATAAAATGCCTAGACGAATTCAAGATATTGTACCAAAAGGACATCGTTCAATACGCGATATTCCAGATCGTGTAGTCAAAAAGAAATCTCTGGAATTGAGCAAGAGCAAAAAAGATCTGGCCGAAGAAGATAGAGATTTTCCATTTCTTGAGAAGAACAAAGAAAAGGAACCAATTCAACCGAAAGATGAAGGAGAAATCAATATAAACAGAATAAGTACTCTTTCAAGAAGAATGCCTGTAACGCCGCCAGTTATAGATTTCAAGCCTAAAAAGAAGATAGGCAAATGGACGATCATAACCTTGTTGGTAGTTGGGGCGATAGTAGTATCTGGTTACTTTGCTTCTACTTATTATGCTCAAGCGACATTTACGATAGTTCCCAAAACTATTCCTGTAACAGTAAATAGTACTTATGTTGCCCAGGGCAATGCTCAGAATAGCGGTCTATTCTATGAAGTGATCACCGTTAAATCATCGGCGACTACCACAGTACCAGCAACCAATGGTCCAGTTACAAATACCAAAGCTACTGGTAAGGTTACTTTTTATAACAATTACAGTAGTCAGTCAGTCCGTCTGATTGCGGGTACCAGATTGTCTCGTGATGATGGACTTGTGTATCGTCTCAGCAGTTCGATAGTTATTCCAGGATATACAAAGACCGGTGATACGATTAACCCAGGCAAGATTTCTGCAGCCATAGTAGCCGATCAGCCAGGTCAAAATTATAACCTAACTCTTAATGGCAGTAATATCGATTTGAAAATTGTTGCTTATAAAGGATCAGCTAAATACAATTCAGTCTATGCAAGGTTAACCACAAATATTACTGGCGGTTTCTCTGGTGTTAAGAAAAATGTTAGTCAGAGTACCTTGGCTTCATCTACGACAGCACTTAAGATTCAATTGACGAATAAGCTTCTTGAAGAAGCAAATATGCAAGTACCAAATGGTTTCATTCTATACAAAAAAGCTTACACCACTTCTTTTAGCGAGCCGACGATCGGTAATGCCGATAGTTCATTGGCCACGATAAACATTCAGGGTACACTCTACGCTATTGTCTTGCCTAAGAATAAATTCATCGAATCTTTGGCTGGAAGTCAAACCATCTCTCTTTTTGGACCTTTCTCTTATACAGCCCCTGGTCTGGAAGAGTTGGATGTGAATATCAACAATATAAAAGACTTTTCTCCTACAAAGAAAAACTCTTTGGTTATTCATGCAAAAGGCAATATCAAGATAGTAGGGTTAGTACCGGTAGAGGAGATAAAAAATAAGCTAAAAGGCTTGAAACTTAACGATACAGAGGGGATATTTAAGGCTTATGACGCTGTAATAAAGTCGGGTTCAGGAGAATTGGCTCCTCCTTGGGCCACCATTCCTAACAATCCTGATAGATTGAAGATAATAGTCCAGGATGAATAGTATGGATAAATGCTATTGACTATGGTATATTAGTTCTGCTAGTATCACCTAGCGTCCTTTTTTAGATGGAATCTTCTTCCAAACCAAATAAAACATCATTCGGAACGGTAGTTGAGGCTTTGCCCAATACTTTGTTTCGTGTTGAGCTTGATGATACAAAAGAAGTAATTCTTGCTTATCTTGCTGGTAAGATGAGAATGAACCGCATCAGGGTTTTAATAGGTGATCGGGTTGAATTGGAATTAGATCCATATGGAGGTAGGGCCAGAATAGTCAGACGCCAATAAGATGAAAGTAAAAGCTTCAGTAAAAAGAATTTGTTCCAAATGTAATGTCGTTCGTAGAAGCGGACGAGTCTTTGTTACTTGTAAAGGTAATCCTAGACACAAACAGAGACAAGGTTAATTCATATAAATTTAAATGAGAATTTTAGGTATAACATTGCCAGAAAATAAAAGATTAGAGTTTGCTCTCACTGCTATATATGGCATTGGTCATTCTCGTGCAAGGCATATTATTTTGAAATCAAAAGTAGATGGTTCGATAAAGCCAAAAGATCTTTCTGTTGAACAAGAAAATGTAATCAGGAAATTGGTTGAAAGTTTCAAGATAGAAGGAGATTTGAAAAGAGATGTAGCTGGTAATATAAAACGATTGAAAGATATCAAGACTTATAGAGGCAACCGTCATTCACGACATTTGCCTGCTAGAGGCCAAAGAACAAAGACCAATTCACGAACAGTTCGTGGTAATGTCAGAAAAACTATGGGATCTGGAAAGCGTAAGGAAGAAAAGAAATAATATAAATATATGGGTAAAAAACGTATTGTTACAACTGGTCAAAACGAAAATGGAGATGCAAAATCTAAGCCAGTTTCAGTTTCTTCGAAAAAGCGTGTCGACTCTGGAATTTTACATGTTCAATCGACCTACAATAACACCAAAGTCATGTTAACCGATAAGTTTGGAAATGCTCTAATGTGGGGTTCTAGTGGTGGAGCAGGATTCAGGGGTGCCAAGAAGGGTACTCCTTTTGCTGCTGCCAAAGTGGGAGAAACTCTGGCTTTGAAAGCTCAAAACTTAGGTTTGAGAGAAGTCGATGTAATTGTCAAAGGGGTTGGCTCTGGTCGAGAATCTGCCATCCGTGGTTTTATAAGCAAAGGGATAACGATATCTTCGATCAAAGATGCTACACCAGTTCCTTTCAATGGCCCTAAACCTAAGAAGCCTCGTCGCGTTTAATATTCAAATTTATGAAAATAGGACCACGATACAAAAAAGCAAGATATCTAGGAGTACCAGTATTCCGCAAAACACAAACTCAGAAGTTTGCTCTAAGATCGCAACGCAAAGCCAAGAATTCTGATTCTCGTCGTGGTGCAAAGAGTGAGTATGGCAAACAGATGTTGGAAAAGCAAAAAGCTAGATACAGTTATGGTGTCTCTAGTAAACAATTTTCCAATTATGTAAATAGGGCCCTCAGTAATTCCGGTGATAACTCTAAAAACCTGATTTCTATACTAGAAAGTAGACTAGACAATGTAATGGTCCGATCTGGTTTTGCACCAACTCGTTCGGCTGCAAGACAGATGGTTTCTCATGGTCATATCGCTGTAAATGGGGTCAATGTTACTGTACCATCGATCGAAGTGAGATCTGGTGATGTTCTAACCATTAGAGATGGTAGCAAAAATAAAGCCATTTTCTCCAAACTTGATGAAGAGTTGAAGAATATCAAAGTTCCGAACTGGTTGTCTGTTGATCAAAAGACCAAAACGATCAAGGTTTCTGGTAGACCAGAGACAGAGATGAGTGATTTGTTATTTGATGTTGGGGCGGTGCTAGAATTTTACACACGCTAGACATTAGTATATTTTAATGTATAATTAACAATCTATTTTTAATATAAAATAATATGATATACGACATTGTCTTACCATCACAACCAAAGGTTGTCAAAGAAGATAAAGTGAGTGGTGTTTATGAAATAGACGGTCTTTATCCTGGTTACGGTCATACTTTGGGTAATTCTTTAAGAAGGATTATTTTATCTTCTTTACCTGGTGCAGCTATAACAAAAGCCAAGATAAAAGGTGTTGAGCATGAATTTTCTACCATCGACGGAGTAAAAGAAGATGTTATAACGATCTTACTCAATTTGAAAAAGGTTAGAATTCGTTTGAATACCGAAGAAGTTCAGGTTATGAATCTAAAAGTAAGTGGTGCAAAAGTCGTTACAGCAAAGAACATAGAACTTCCTGGTCAAGCCGAGATTTTGAATCCAGATGCCCATATTGCTACTTTGACAGAGAAATCGGCTGAACTAGATATCGAGATAACCGTAGAAAAAGGTTTGGGTTATGTGCCAAAAGAGGTATTGCAAAAAGAGAGAGTAGACATTGGCTCTATAACTTTGGATGCAACTTTCACTCCGATCAGAAAAGCCAATTATGAAGTCGAGAACATGCGTGTTGGCGACCGTACAGATTTCAATAGACTTAGACTTATGATAGAGACTGACGGAACGATCACTCCTCGTGAAGCTTTGGAAAAGTCGATTTCTACAATGATTCAGCAATTGAAAGCGATTGTTGGTTTCAAAGAAGAAGAGATTGTCGAGGAGAATGTATCCAAAGAAACAGATGGAGAAGAGAAGTCGGTTTCAAAAGATAAAAAGCCAGAATTGGATACCGAATTATCCAAGACCAGAGTCGATACCCTCGATCTTTCTGCTCGAACAATCAAGGCTTTGTCAAATGCCAACATTCGTACTTTGGGTGGTCTTTTCCGTAAAAGAGAGTCAGATATCATGGACATAGATGGTCTAGGAGCAAAAGGCGTCCAAGAGATCAAGAAGCTGTTGGCCCAATACGGTGTAACTTTGCGACAATAATTTCCAGATTTAAGATTTTAGATTTAACTTTTAAGATTATATGCGTCATCATTCAAACACAAGGAAATTCGGAAGAGAAAAGAATTTACGCCGTGCACTCATGGAGTCTTTGGCGCGCAACCTTATTAAAAGCTCAAAAATAAGAACGACTACAGCCAAGGCCAAAGAGCTTCGACCGTTTGTCGAAAAGATGATTACTCGTGCCAAGAATGATACGCAAGCCAATCGCCGTCTGATCAATTCAGATTTGAAGAGTGTTGTTTATACCAAGAAACTTTTCGATGTCATTGCTCCGAAATATAAAAGCAGAAATGGAGGTTATACCAGAGTTATTCGTACTGCCAATCGTGATTTGGATGGTAGCCCGATGTCCTTAATTGAATTTGTTTAAATATATGAAATATACAATCGACGCACAAGGTAAAAAGTTGGGAAGAGTAGCTAGTCAAGCAGCCTCTTATCTTTTGGGTAAGCATACTCCTTCTTTTGCCAAAAATGTTGTCTCTACCGATAAGGTTGAGATTATAAATGCTAAATACACTGACATAAGCGCAAATAAGAAAGTCAAAGATAAGTATGTTACTTACACCGGTTTCCGTGGAGGTCTGAAGTCAGAGTCTTTGGGCGAGCTTATTTCTCGTCGTGGCATGAATGAAGTCTTCCGCAGAGCGATTACTAGAATGTTACCATCAAATAAGTTGCGTTCTTTGCGTTTGAAGAATTTAACCATTAAGGAATAATATGACAACCAGCAATAAATATTTTGAAGCGGTAGGCAGAAGGAAAACAGCGATAGCTAGAGTCAGGATTTCTGTTGCCAAAAAGAACGGTTTTGAGATCAATGGTAGAACTTTGGAAAACTATTTTCCAACCAAAGAGATGAGAGTTACTGCTGAAGAAGCAATACACAATTCCAAATCACCAGATAAGTTCCATGTTTCGGCCAAGATAATCGGTGGTGGTATATCGGCTCAATCAGAAGCTTTGAGACATGGTATCGCTAGAGCTTTGCTTGATTATGATATTCAGATGAGAACCACACTAAAGAAGCTTGGTTATTTGAAGCGTGATCCTAGAGCCAAAGAGAGAAGGAAGTTCGGACTCAAGAAGGCAAGGAAGTCTCCGCAGTGGAGCAAACGCTAGTTTGCGACACCCTGAGTTAGCCGAATGGGTGGAGCAAGAGATAGCCTTGACAAATAGTCATAAGTTGTATTAGTGTTCTTATCAGATGTTTGGCCTACACACACCCCCGAATCCGAACACTTTAGTTAACTAATAATCTCTCTCTAA
>CAYQCS010000006.1:9897-12713 GCA_964416105.1 uncultured Candidatus Saccharibacteria bacterium | reverse complement strand
CGGCTTCGCCTTCAAACGTACACCCCACCTAAAGGTGGGGGTTTATAGATGTAACGTACACCCCACCTAAAGGTGGGGGTTTATAGATGTAAACCAGCGCGATGTGCAACATCGCGCTGTGTTTTTTCTCGAGTGAATATCGAGATTAACGAGTGATTCGAATACCGCCACGTCGAAGATCGATCAGCAGAGACCACAAGACGGCTTCTCCGAAGTCTCGTGTACCAAAAGACCTTAATAAAAATGAGGCGGGTGCCAAAGGTCTCTTTTGTCCGCGTTGACAGTTGTGACAATTACCACAACCCGTTGCACAACTTTTCTTTGATTCTTTCATGGCTTTGTTTCCTCCATCCGCATATAGATTAACACCATTTCAGTAAAAAACAATAACCAGTATAATTCACTCCTACTATTATATTTTGATGAATAGTATATAATAAGATTGTTATGTCAGACGAACAAACTGAATCACAAAAAGGTTTTACGCTTATTGAACTCTTGGTAGTTATTTCTATAATAGGAGTCTTATCTTCAATTTCACTAGTAGCCCTCAATTCAGCAAAAGAAAAAGCGCGTGTTGCAAGCCTACTACTATTCAATTCAAACATTTACAAAACTTTGGGCGACAAGCTTGTTGCCGCTTACGATTTTTCTGATAGTACAAACCTAGGGAAAGATAACTCAAATAATGGTAAAGATGGTGTTTTGTATGGTGCCGCTGCTAATCCGGACCCAACTTCTGTAACTGGTATTGCAGGTCTTGCAATGGATTTGAACTATAGCAAAAATATAATAGTTCCCAGTGCTAAGATCGGCAACCTAAATTATCCAGACGGTTTTACCGTAACTGTTTTTATATATCCAAGAAGTTTTGCAGATGGAGGTAATACTACCCATTGGATTTATAATGAAGGTGGTTTAGGTCTTTATGGAGACACCATCTGGATAAGTCAAAAATCTAATTGCCATATAATTGACAGAATAAATTTCAAATTAACCGAAAATAAATTAGAATTGAATAAATGGAATCATGTTGCCGTATCATACAAAAACAATGTAGCCAAATATTGGATAAACGGTAAGCTTGTTGGACAAAACGCTCCTAGTCGTGTATCTAGCTGTAATAGCGACCTATATTTTGGTGGATTTAATAATGGTTCCAGAGCTAATGGTATCATGGATGATTTTAGGATATATGCTGGCGCTATAGAATAAAAAATGAAAAAATCCCACGACAGCGTATTTACAGTAGGTATCGGCGGCGCGGCCGGTGATGGTATTCGTGAATCTGGAGCAACACTTGGCGCCATTCTCACCGAACTTGGTTATGAATCTTATTTTTCTTTCACCTACCCTTCGCTTATAAGAGGTGGACACAATTTCGCTCGCATTTCATTCAGCAAAGATAAAGTCTTTTGCGATCATGAGGCTTTGGATGTCCTTATTGCCTTGAATGAAGAGAGTATCGTTCTTCACCGAGAAGAAATGTCTCATAATTCTGTGGTCTTCGCCGATTCATTCGAGCAAAAAGATATAGAAATACTCAAAGACAATGCGGTGATTATACCGATGGCAAATACTGTCAAAGAGTTGAATGCTTCGCCAATAATGAGGAACTCCATGGCGCTGGGCGCTCTTTGTTATCTCATCGATCTAGATTACAAATTGATGCAAGATGTTTTGGCCAAAGTCTTCAAGAATAAACAACCTGAAATGAATATCCAACTAGCCGATCTCGGTTATGAATTGATGAAAAACAAAAACTTCCGTCATAGCAAGAAGATCGAACCAAGCAGAGAGAAAAAAGAATTCGTCGAGGGCAATGTCGCTTTTGCCAAAGGGTTGATGAAGGCTGGATTGGATTTTTATCTAGGATACCCCATGACTCCCGCCACTTCTATTTTGCAATTCTTGGCTAGTCAACAAAAAGATACAAGTATCAGAGTCATCCAACCAGAAAGCGAACTTGCGGTTATAAATATGGCTTTGGGTATCTCTTATGCCGGCAAACGAGTAGCAATCGGTTCGGCCACCGGCGGTTTCGCTCTGATGCAAGAAGCCTTTAGTTTCGCCGGCATAGCCGAATTTCCACTCGTCGTCGCTGTATCGCAAAGACAAGGCCCAGCCACTGGACTACCGACTTATTCTAGCCAAACAGATTTGCGATACGCCATTCATGCTGGTCATGGGGAATTTCCGAAAATTGTTATCGCTCCCGGAGATCAAGAAGAGGCTTACTATGCTGGCGGACAAGCTTTGAACTTAGCTTGGAAATATCAAGTCCCTGTAATAGTCCTTTTGGATAAATTGATCTCTGAACATAGTGCTTCAGTAGATCTAAATCAAAAAAAGATTGAGGTTGAATTGGGTAAAGTAGCAAAAAATACCGATCAAAATTATGGCCGATATGAGATTACAGAAGATGGCATTTCTCCTTTGGCTTTTCCTGGAACAACAAATACAACCGTCAAAATAACAAGTTATGAACATGATGGGCATGGTATCACCGTTGACGATCCTCAATCGACGGAAGCAATGCTTAATAAAAGATTCAGGAAAACAGAAACGATCAAAGCTGATATTGGTGATTTCGAAACGGTCAAAGTTTATGGCGACAAAGAGAGCAAAGATGTCATCGTCTTTTGGGGTTCGACCAAAGGCCCTGTTTTGGAAGCTTATGAAAGATATTTGAAAAAAGAAGTAAAGTTGGTCCAGATAGTCTGGATGGAGCCTTTTGATACAAAAAGAGTGATGCAAGAATTGGAAGGGGCAAATAAAATCATAGATATTGAATGTAACCACAATGGTCAGCTGGC
>CAYQCS010000006.1:0-9797 GCA_964416105.1 uncultured Candidatus Saccharibacteria bacterium | reverse complement strand
TGGAAGGGGCAAATAAAATCATAGATATTGAATGTAACCACAATGGTCAGCTGGCTGGTTTATTAAAGGAAAAAACTGGTATATCGGTTACCGATAAGATCTTGAAGTATGATGCGCGCCCGTTTGAGCCGGCCCAAGTAGCAGAAGAAATTAATAAAATCATAAAATAATAACTTTTGAGCTTTCACTTTTAACTTTTAACTTCCTATGAACTTATCAACAACCGCAAAAATCACCTGGTGCCCCGGATGCCCGAATTCGCAAATTCTGGTCGCTTTGAGGCAGACTCTGACTAAAATGGTAGAAAAGAATGAATTGAAAATAGAAAATGTTGTGGCCTGTGTCGGCATCGGCTGTCATGGCAAAATCTCGGATTATATAAATGTCAACAGCTTCACTTCGCTTCATGGCAGACTTATACCTTCTATGACAGGAATGAAATGCGCGAACAAAAATCTGACGGTCATCGGCATGAGTGGTGACGGCGATTCGTATTCGGAAGGATTAGAACATCTGATGCATGCGGCACGCCGAAACTCCGATATCAAACTTTTTATTCATGACAATCAAGTTTTCGCATTGACGACCGGACAAACTTCGGCGGCAAGCCCGCGTGGTCATATAAGTAAGACGACTCCAGCGGGTAGCATCGAAGATCCAATCGAACCTTTCCCTATTCTTCTGTCCGCTGGAGCCACTTTCGTCGCTAGATCTTATGCTGGCGAGATCGCCAAGACTGCAGAGATTATGGAAAAAGCGATAAAGCACAAGGGTTTCGCTTTTGTCGAAATCATTCAACCTTGTATTACATTTTTCGATACTCGTGACTATTTCAAAGATAAAGTCTTTTGGCGCGAAGATGGACCAGCCAACAATGTCGATGACGCCATCAAACTCTCGCGCAAGGAAGGCGATAAAATCCCACTTGGAATATTTTATGATGTGAATAAGGAGACATTTGAGGAAGGGGTGGGTTAGTAGTAGTTTAATCATTAAAAGCTTGGAGTATTGCACTTCAGTGTTGAATCTACCCGTGCACATATTTACAAAACTTGTAAAGTATTGTAATCTTAATTCAGAGGTAACTAGATGAACCATACCCACAGAAAGGTCTCAATATGACAATTTATGTCCCCAAACAAATCGTAACCCTGAATCCAACAAAGAATTCGCCTCTGTTGTTCCTTGCAGGCCCAATCCGTGGCGGTGGTGACTGGCAATCGGAAATGGCTGATCGAATTTTGGCCCAAGAGCCACGAGCGAGCATCACTTGTCCGTCACGTTGGGATAATAATCACCGTTTAGCAAAATACTTTCACAAACCATTTTCGCAAGCGGATAACCGGCAACTAGTTTGGGAACGTCATTATCTCAAGCAGGCTGGTCTTGAACCAAATGTGCCGGGCTGTGTAATCTTTTGGCTTGGTTGCGAGAGTATTACTGCTCCACATCCAGGTCCAGAGCCATACGCTATGGACACCAGACGAGAGCTTGGAAAGTTTACCGCGTATGCAGAGCTGATGAGTGGTAAAGTTCGTATTGTCGTTGGCGGCAACTCGAACTTCCACGGACTTAGTGTCATCCTCTTTGAATTAAAAGAGGCTTTCGCCGGGAATTTCGTGTTCTATCAAACGATGAACGAAGTCGTTGAGCATGCCCTGAAGATTGCTCAACAATAAGACCTGCCACCCTGCGGTCGCGCAAGCGATCGCGGGTCTTCTTTTTATAAAAAATAAACATCGTACTCGAATACAATTTATATATCTATGTAAACTTCACAGGGTTTTGGGGGTTGGTATGACCATTTTGCCGACGTCGACAAAATGGTCTTCGTTGTTGTCACGCTTAACAATGTCACGCTTAACCATTTTCCCGATATCAAAAATATGCTAAAATGCAACCAATGAGAGATAAATTTTTCAAATTTTACGCCAATCTACCGATAAACCTTAGAAGAGAAATCATCTTGGATTTGGGAGAAGATTTGGGTGGTCCAATCACTTGGGAAGTAGCCTATAGAGAAATAAATGCTGATACAAAGCTAGGTAAGATAATATTTGAAAAGCTGGTCGAATTAAAATTTATTCCTACTGAATAATATGAATAAAAATCCAAACAAAAATTCAACGGAATTAAGTCAAGATGTTATAAATCTGGTTATAGCTCGTTTGAAGACAATACCGTCGAACGCCAACCTTTCTGTTGGTAGTAACAAAGAACCTATGTCTACAGAAGTTCTAATCGAAGAAGTAAGAAATCAAACGGAAATTGGTAAGAAGTTGGTCGAATCTCAACTCTTTTTCCTTCGTTCTTTACAAAATTTACCCACTTCGTAGCTATGTTGCTTCTTATTACTCGACCTCGATATGAATTGGTCACTCATTATTTTTATTATTGGAGTGAACAAATCGTAGCCGAAGCAAAAAAGAAGTTTTCAAATGTTATTGATTTACAAAAAGAAAAAGCTTCTCGAAAACTTGTAGAAAGTTATCTTGAAAAACAGAACCCCAAAATAGCCATCTTCAATGGCCACGGTAATGATATTTGTATTACAGGTAACAATGAAGAAATACTGATAGAATCCAATAAAAATTCTTATCTTCTAAAAGACAAGATTGTTTATATGCGCTCATGTAATTCTGACAAAACTCTTGGGCCGCAAGCAATAAAAGAAGGTTGTGAAGCTTTTATTGGCTACAATGAACTTTTTCGTTTCTGGACAGACAAGGATTATGTTAATGATCCGACAAATGATAGCTACGCAAAACCATTTTTTGAAACTTCAAATCAAGTACCACTATCGTTAATCAAAGGTAAAACTGCTAAAAAAGCTCATGTCGATAGTCTTATAAAATATCAAAGAATTATAAATGAATTACTTACAAGTGATTCTGCTAATTCATTCGTGGTATCGGACTTAATATGGAATATGCATAATCAGGTGTGTTTAGAAAAGAGATGCTAAAATAAGCCAATGAACATCAACAACTTCTTCAACCCCAAATCAATTGCAATCATCGGCGCCTCATCTGACAAGAGCAAAGTCGGTTACGCTCTTATGGCCAATCTTTCCCGAGAGCAGGCCTCGGGGGAACGAAATCTCTTCCCTGTTTCTCTCAACGAAACCGAAATCCTCGGTCACAAGGTCTATCACTCATTAAAAGAAATAGAACAAAATATTGACTTAGCTTTGATTGCGGTTAAAGCCGACATCGTCCCACAAATAGTCAGCGAATGCGCCGAGAAAAATATCAAAAATATTATCGTGATCTCGGCTGGCTTCAAAGAGGTTGGCGAGCCGGGCGCGCTATTGGAACAAGAGATCGCAAAGATAGCCAGAGACAATGACATTTCTCTTTTGGGACCGAACTGTCTAGGAACAATCGATACCCATTCTAACCTAAATGCTTCTTTTGCAAATAGTAGTCCCAAAAAAGGCAAGACTGCTTTCATCTCCCAATCAGGCGCTTTGGGTACTGCCATTTTGGACAAAGCGATCTCTGCAGGAATCGGCTTTTCCAAATTCATAAGTTTAGGCAATGAAGCAGTGATGAATGAGATAGATTTTCTGGAATATATAAAAGATGACCCAGAGACCAAAGCGATCATCATGTATGTAGAGAAAATCGCTGACGGCAAGAAATTCATGGAAATAACTAGAGAGATCACAAAAGAAAAACCGATCGTGCTCATCAAAGCCGGTCGAGGTCAAAGTGGTCAAAAAGCTGTAATGTCACATACCGGCGCTTTGGCTTCCGATGATTCGGTATTTAGAACAGCGTGCAAACAATCAGGGATTATCGTCGTAGATTCTATTCGCGAATTATTCAATATGGTTTCCCTTTTTGAACTTGGTATATACGAACCTATAAGCAAGTTGGCAATACTGACAAACGCTGGCGGACCAGCCGTTATCGCTTCTGATTTGGTAGATCTGTCAAGATATTTAAGCTTAGTTCAACTTGAAGAAAAAACTAAAGAAGAATTGAAAAAAGTTTTACCATCTATGGCAGGAATAAATAACCCAGTCGATATTATTGGTGATGCCCTGGCGGACAGATATGAATCAGCTCTTGATATTCTTGTCAAAGAAAAAGAGATCGAAGCGATTATCACCATTCTCTCACCACAGATGATGACGGAGGACGAAAAAACAGCCGAAGTCTTGATCAAGTATTCCCAAAATAGAAAGATTATTCCAGTCTTCGTCGGTGGACCAAATGTGTCTGGTGGAATAAATAAATTAAGAGAAAATGGTTTGGTAAACTTCGGTTTTCCAATAGATGCAATCGAGGCTTTGGATAAACTAGCTTCAGTTTCGGACAAATCGTCAACTAAGTTATTACAGAGCAAAAATCTAGGCACAACACACCAAAACAAATCAGAGACCAACACAACAATGCTGTCTTATGAAGAGACCGATAAACTCTTAGAGAGAAGTGGAGTGTTGCTCTCTGGAATATTGGTAAAAGAAAAAGATGAATTGCGAGAAGCTATGAGCAAACTAGGCAGTGATAGCTTCTCAATGAAAGTAATGTCCAAAGATGTAGTGCACAAGACCGACCTCGGCGCAGTTTCGTTGAATATCAAGACGCTAGAAGAAGCAGAGAGTGCTTGGGATTCTATGATTTCAAATGTTACAAACAAAATCCCAAATGCCACAATCGACGGCATGGTTATCCAAAACATGGCAAGTGGCAAAGAAGTCATCGTCGGCATGAAAAGAGATGCAACTTTCGGACCAGTGATCCTCTTTGGTCTAGGTGGAATATTCACCGAAGCCCTGAAAGATACTTCCATGAGAGTGGCGCCGGTTACAAGAGGGATGGCCCTGAAAATGATTCACGAAATTCACGGCTTCAATCTCTTGAATGGTCTGCGCGGCGAGCAACCCGTTGATTTCGATAAACTAGCTGGTTTGATAGTGGCTATTTCGGAACTATCAATCGCCAATCCAAATATCGAGGAAATCGATTTGAACCCTGTAATGGTAAGGCCAGATGGTCTGGATGTCGTGGACGCGAGGGTTATCGAGCTTTTCCCCTAGGTCAGACCTAGGGGAACTTATTAACCAAATAGTTGACAAGCGTATCCTAATATGATAAGATTTACTTGTGAAAGCCACGCTTGTTCAGACACAGGAGACCGACGGTTCACTGACAATTCGGATAACTCCGGAAGACTCTGATCACGAGAGACTTTTCGAGAATCCAAAGATCAAGATCGACGATAACCCGCCTTATCGTTACCTACGGGACGACAAAAAAGGTGCAGGTATCGCGATTACAATAAGTCTTTACGCAGACCCTTCTGCGTGAGTAATCACATGACTGACGATTTTCACCCCGCGACTAGCAATGGTCGCGGGCCTTCTTTTTATCTAGGTCAGACCTCGGGAAAAACCTTGCTACTTTGAAGCATCCAAATCTTCAGGTTTAAAACCGGCTTCGAGTAAAGCTATATCTCTGAAATAGATCCCGCCTATTCTTCTTATAGTAGAAATATTCATACCATGATCGAATGCCGCTTTTTTCAATTTATCCTCAAATACACCGAAATCTAATTCATCAAAAAATCTAAAAGATTGATCTTGAATATCATATTGATTTTTCGTAATACAAGAAGATTTGAATTGTTCAAGTAATATTTTTTGATTTTCATCTATATAGTTCTTCAGCCCACTTTCATTGAGTATTTGTTCTCCTTTTGGAAGTAATTTTACCGGTGAGGCACTAGCAAATGTCTTCCCCAAACTTCCTTCGAGAGCGGCAAATCTTTCTCGTACATCTTTTAGATCCGGCTCAATTTTATCTTTTATACTCGAAGCAATATTTCCTATTTTCGTCACAAGAGTTCCCCACGATACGCCAAGGCTAACAAGAAATACTGCCACAGCAATAAAAGCCTCCACCTGTCCGATTTGGAAAACTGGCGTTGGATTTTGAGTAACTGTTGGTTGAATTGATAATGTCTGTGTAGGCATAATGATAAGCAAAGATTATTCTAGAATTTTACTCCTAAAAATAACTCGGTCAATATATACTACTTCAAAAATTTATTTTTCAATTTATTATTGAAGTTTTTCCTAAATCAGACCTCGGGATATATTAACTCGAAATATTGACCTCAAACTTCATAGGACTATTCGGGTTATAATTTAACAATTGTGTATCAGTAAACTTCCAACTCAATATATCACTAAAGTTTTTTGTATCTAATACACCTAATTTTGTAGGTAATCTTTCAATTATTTTTTTTGCACCATCGATATGTTGATTAAATATCTCTACATTGTTAAAAAAACCAACAACACTTCCTATTTCGAGACCGGTCTGTAAGCAAAATAGATGCAGAAAGAGTGCATGGAAAGCAAAATCAAAGGGTAATCCTACAATACAATCAACAGAACGCTGAAAGAAAGAAAGGTTCAATTTGTTACCGTGACGAATTAACTGAATCATGCAAGGACAAGATGGAACAGCCATTTCAGGTACATCTTTTGGATTCCAATTCGTGACGATGAGTCTTTTCGAATAAGAGTTCTTGTTAAGCATCTCTATCAGATTTTGTATTTGATCAAATCCTTGATCTACATAATCTACATTAGGACCAACATATTCAGCTCCAAAATGTCTCCACTGAAATCCATAAATCGGTCCTAAATCATTTTCCTTGAACATTAAATCGTAAGTCTCCTGATTATTCTTAAAGTCTTTGACATATTTAGGATTACAGAATTTATCCCAAATATGATTACCAAATTCATTGATAGATTTTTTATCAGTTTTACCTTTTAATGTCCATTCAAGTTCTGAAGAGATGAGTCGAAATGGTATTGATCTAAGTGTTGTTAGGGGAAAACCTTGGGAAAGATCATGTTTAATCATTTGCCCATGAACACTTATAGTACCAGCGCCTGATCTAGTTATTCTTTCTGTTCCTTCGTTCAAAACATTCTTAATTAGATTCAAAAATTGAGTATCAAATGAGTTTTCCATAAGATTATAGATTTGCTAACAATTCTCCACCAACCCCCTCAAATCAAACCCTGTATCCGCTAACTTTTCTAAATGCGCCGAGACGTCGATATTCTTCTCGATAAGCTTAGAGATCTTACCCATCTCTTGAGTACGATTGATAAGTGTTGCGCCGACCAGCTCTTTGCCTACAATAATCAGCCGACCAATAGAATCCTTTTCCTTCTCGACCCTAGAAATCACAACTCGATCTGGCTTCGGAGAGGCGTCGCCGACGAAAGCGATAGCGATGCCGAAGCCTTGAGTGGTATAGAAAGAAACAAATTTAAAAGGTTCTCTTTTGCCGATCATCCCAAGTCCAGCGATCCTGCCCTGTTCATGAGCAGAAACCCAGTTACCCATCTGAACATTTTCTTCTAGAATAAGATCTTTGTATTCGGCAATGTCGCCCGCTGTCCAGATATCTTTGACATTGGTCTCCATATATTCGTTGGCCAAGATCCCACGATTAACATTTATACCCGCAGACTGGATCCACCCAAGATCGGTAACCGTTCCAATCCCAAAAATAACAATGCCACAAGGAATCTCTTTACCATCTTTGAGCACAACACTTTCCACTTTTTCACCACCCTTTATTTCAATAATTTCATTGTCATGAATAATTTCAACCTCTTTTTTCTTCATCGCATTCTCGATAATCATACCTGAAGCCTCATCTAGAGTCGGTTCCCAGAAATATTTCTCACGCAGAACGACCGTGGTCTTCATCCCCGCCATTTGCATAAGTTCAGCCATCTCAAAACCAATAAAACCACCACCTACTGTAACAGCATTTTTGGCGGTTTTGATATTTTCCATTATCGCCTTTCCATCTTCCAAAGTTTTGAGATAGTGAATTCCTTTTTTATCTGCACCTGGCATGCTCGCCTTACGCGTAGTTGTACCAATGGCCACTAATAATTTCTCATAGTAGATTTCAGCGCCATCATTCAAGGAAATTTTTTTATTACTTGGATCTATACCAACAACCGTCTTGCCTCCAATAAAATCTATTTTCTTCTCTTTGTACCATTCTTGCCCCTTTAGCCAAATCTGATCAAAGGGAACTTTTTCCAAAAAGAAATTCGGTTTGGAAAGCATTACTCGAGAATAGAGCAAATACGGCTCATCGGAGACAATACCGATAGATCCAGCCTGGTCATTTAGTCTGATAGTCTCTGCCGCCGTTACACCAGCGACACCACCACCGATTATGAGATAGTTGTAAGTCATGTTAGTGATTAGCACTTCGATAAACTCAGCGCAAGCCACTAGGCCCTAGCCACTAGTTCCTATGCGATTACTAGTGGCTAGTTACTAGTGGCTAGGGCCTACTTCGGGTAAATCTGCCTTCCTTCTTTATCAAATAATAAAATTGCTTTTGTCGGACAAGACTCTGCTGACATCATCAGAGTTGCATCATCTGCAGAATCGGCGGCCGTAACCACCGCCTTATTCTCGCCATCAAGTTCATAAGTAGAACCAGAAACCGCCAGACAAGAAGCCGCACCGATACACAAATCGCGATCTATTACGATCTTTCCTATTTTCGAATCCGCACGCTTACGAATATATTCTTTTGTGTTTGCCATTTTAGTAGTTAGCCACTAGTGATTAGCCACTAGTGAACGAATAAATTATATCAATGCGATTAACTAGTAGCTAGTTCCTACTTCTGCAATTTAACTCCTTTAAAACCGGGAATCTCTTCCTTCAAGATGCCGGCGATAAGAGTATTATAAGTCATATCGGCTAATCCACAATGTGAACAAGCACCACTGATATTCATAGTCGCAATCCCCTTTTTGAAACTAACAAGATGAACATCACCACCATGCATCTGGATGTATGGACGGATTTTTGCAAGAATAGCTTCTATTTTTTTATGTGTTTTGTCTTGTTTCATTGTAATTAATAACCCCTTCTTTGCTCCTCTCCCTCGCAAAGCTCGGGATCGGAGCTACGAAGGGCGAAGCAACAATCAAACCTGCAATGAGATTTTTTGGTTATTGGATCTTGGTTATTGGTTATTTTCATATATTTCTCTAACCCTATCCTTTATCCAAAATACTTCTCCTTATAAAACCTGATCAATTCCTCGACCGCCGGAATACATTCTGGGTAACCGATACCGACTTTGGTCCTCTTCTGAACCTCTTCCAAAGTCGTCGCACCTTCGAGAACCGCCTCTTCTATATCTGCCTCAGTGACCTTTGTGTTTGGATCAACGACTTTCTCGCCTTCGACGATTATTCTTGATAATTGATTGGTCTTCTTAAACCAGTTGTTGATCGCTGCTCGCAAAGCTTTGTCACCCAAAACAGAACAATGGATCTTGCGATCAGGTAAACCACCAAGTCTCGCAATGATCTGCTGTGGAGTAATTTTCAGCGCTTCATCTATCTTCATACCCCTTTTTTCGGTTACCATAACCGAAAGCATCGAAGTTGCCGCTATGGCACTGGCACAACCAAAGGTTCTCCATTTGAAGGTGGTAATAGTGTCGCGCTTTGGATCGATATTTAGCCAGATCCGCATGACATCTCCGCACGCCGGGCTTCCGACCACTCCTTCTGCATCATATTGCGCCTCTTTCGGATCTTCCCACAAAAGATTTTTGGGGCTGAAAAAGTGTTCCCGAACTTCATTTGTATAAGCCCAAGAACCACCGACGTGCTTATTTACCACATCAGGACGTGACCGCTTTATAACGGCTTTCTTTTTAGAACTTTTTTTGTTTTTTATTGTCTTTTTGGTTTTCATGTTGTTATAAATTAT
>CAYQCS010000005.1:0-13199 GCA_964416105.1 uncultured Candidatus Saccharibacteria bacterium | reverse complement strand
CGATTTGCGTTATCCAGAACAAAAGACTTTCGTGGTCAATGAAATGCTTTCAATTTTCAATAAACTTTTTGACATGAAGGTTGCCGGCGGTCCGATGTTTGAGCAATATTTCCGTAATTCGGTTATGTTGGTCTTGGAGGATCCGACGACCGGCAACACTCTTTTGGATGTTTCGCGTGTTCTATCCAATAAGACCTATCGCGATTTAAAATTATCTAAGTGCAAGAATCCTATCGTTGTTCAGTTTTGGAAGGAAGTTGCCGAGAAAGCCGGAGGAGAAGCCTCTCTGGCCAATATTGTCCCTTATATCACTAGCAAGTTTGATGTTTTTCTAGCCAACGATATCATGAGGCCGATCATTGCCCAAGAACATTCGAGCCTAAACTTAAGAGAGATAATGGACAAAAAGAAAATCCTATTGGTCAATCTGTCAAAAGGTCGTCTTGGCGATATCAATGCCAATTTAATTGGCTTGATTCTCGTCGGCAAGATCTTGATGGCCGCTTTGTCTCGCGTAGATTCTATTGGTCAAGATTTGCCTCCGTTTTATCTTTATATAGACGAATTCCAAAATGTAACCACGGATTCTATTTCAACCATTCTTTCTGAAGCCAGAAAATACAAACTAGCTTTGTCTATTGCTCACCAATTCATCGCTCAGCTTGAAGAGGGTATTCGGGATTCTGTTTTCGGCAATGTTGGCTCTATTGCTGCTTTTCGTGTTGGCGCGGAAGATGCTGAATATCTAGAAAAGCAGTTTGCGCCAGTCTTTACTGCCAAAGATATTATGTCTATAGACAATAGAAATGCCTATCTCAAAATTCTTGCACATGGTCGCCCGGTCAAGCCTTTCAATATAGAGACTTTGCCACCGCCACAAGGTGATAAAAATATAGTTGATTCAATCAAACAATTATCTTATCTCAAATATGGACAGGAAAGAGAGTTAGTCAATAGAGAAATTATGAAAAAATACGAAGAAATGAAAAAGCCTGTTCCCGCAAGAGAAATATAAACTAAGTCCCTTTTGGGAAATGGAATTTATAAATTAAATATTAATAAAATGTTAAAAGATAAAGTCGCAATAATTACGGGGGCCAAACAGGGTATTGGTTTTGGTATTGCTTGGGCTTTGGCCAAAGAGGGAGCAAAGGTGGTTGTAAGTGATCTAGATCAGGACGGTTGTGATAAAGCCGTTGAAAGTATTAAGGCAGATGGTGGTAATGCTATGGCGATCACCTGTGATGTCGCCAATAAAAAAGAAGTAGACAATCTGATTACAAAAACAGTCGCTGAATATGGTCAGTTGGACATATTGGTCAACAATGCAGGAATATTTCCATTTGTATCTTTTACTGAAATGAAAGAGAGTGATTGGGATAAGGTCATGGATATAAATTTGAAAGGGGTATTTTTCACGACGCAGTCGGCTTTGAAAGTGATGAAAGATGGTGCAAAGATAGTGAATATTTCCTCGATAGCATCTGTTGTTGGTTTTGAAGGCTTATCTCATTATTGTGCTACCAAGGGCGCTCTCAATGCTTTTGTTCGCGCTTTGGCGCTGGAAGTGGCCCCAAGAAAGATCAATATCAACAATGTTGCTCCAGGCGCGATCAATACTCCCGGTGCTACGGGCGCGCTTGATGATAAGACTCGCAGTAGCATGGTAGCCGATGTTCCTTGGAAGAGGTGGGGAGAGCCCAGTGATATTGCCAATACTGTTGTTTTTCTAGCTTCAGATAAAGCGGATTATATTACAGGACAGACGATTGTGGTAGATGGTGGTTGGACGATTAGGTAAGGTCTGATTGATTACACTCTTGTATTAGTCATAGATTATAAACAAAACCCCTCCGCCATTGTCTGGCGGAGGGTGCTTGAAGAACGTGTGGGCTGGTTCTTCACCAGTTCCATCTGTAATCAGTGGACGGCCGTAGTAAGCGAACATTAAAGCTCTAAATCCACCAAATTCATTATATTGTCTACGGCAGTCCTCTTCGCTTGGTGGGTGTCCAACTCTTTCACCGGCGTACCATCTGTTCTCTGGGCTGTTTATTTGTTGTTTCTTTATCTCTTCTAATTCTTTGTTAGTAGTCATATTACCTCCGCCCTTATTATATAAATTGTTATGAGCAAATTAAATGAAAGAGGTGGATAATTTTTTGTTGAGATTATTGCCTTTTTCCTAGTAATCTGTTAATCTTTGGAAACTATGTTAATGATTAGATTACAACGTACCGGTCGTAAGCATGAACCGACTTTTCGTGTGGTTTTGACCGATTCCAAGAATGGCCCAAAAAGTGGCAAATATTTGAAGAACTTGGGTTGGTATGATACTAGGCTGGAGAATGATGTGAATAAACAGTTCGATGTCGAAGCCATAAAAGGCTGGATGAGCAAAGGAGCCAAGCTATCTTTGACTCTACACAATCTTTTGGTTTCTCAAAAAATCATAGAAGGCAAGAAACTGAACGCTTTACCAAAGAAGACTGTTCAGAAGAAGGCCGAAGAACCAAAGAAAGAAGAGGTAAAAGCCGAGGCCAAACCTGTCGTGGAAGATGAATCAGTCAAAGAAGATGTGAAAGAAGTTCCTGTAGAAGCCAAAGCTTAATTATCAACATTATTGACCGTATTCTCGAAGTACTGCTACAATAGCCAAGTACAGCGATGTACGCTTTAGAATTAATTTTACGATTATGCAGCAAGATCAGCAATTTTTAGATTATGTTATCAAGGCATTGGTTGACAATCCAAACGATGTCAAAATTACTCGTACGGTAGATGAGATGGGTGTACTTCTAACTCTAGAGGTTAACGCCAACGATATGGGCAAGATTATCGGTAGGCAAGGGAATACTGCAAAAGCGATAAGAACTTTGCTTCGCGTTGTGGGGATGAAGAACAATTCCAGAGTCAACCTGAAGATCAATGAACCAGAAGGTGGTACAAGATCGGCAGAGAGGATGAGTCAGGCTCCAGCCGTTCCTCTCTCAACGCCGAATTCCAAGACCGTAGATGAAGCGATGGCGGATCTTAAGTTGGAGTAATTTCTCCTTTAATATCTACACCAAAAACACCACTGTTGATAGCGGTGTTTTTTGTTTACATATTATATTTTTCATGTTATTATTTACCCCATGACCACATTCCATATCATCAGCATTTTTCCTGAATCTTTCGGATCTTATCTTGGCGCCTCGATAATCAAGCGCGCTGTAGAAAAGAAAAAGATTGAAGTCAAATATTATAATCCTCGGGATTTTGTAATTCCTTCCAAGAAAGGTAGTACTTTGACCTATGCCGATAGAAGAGTCGATAGTCGCCCTTATGGTGGAGGTCCTGGCATGGTCATAGAAGCACTGCCAATTATTGAAGCTATAGAGAAAGCCGTTGGGAAAAAATTGAAATCTATTAAAACCAAAAATAAAGTGAAGATAGTTTTCTTTTCTCCGTCTGGTAAACAGTTTACCAATGATTTGGCCGATAAATTCAAGAAATATAATGATATCGTTTTAGTTTGTGGCCGATACGAGGGGATAGACGCTAGAGTTAAAAAAGTTTTTCCGATGCTAGATATTTCTATAGGACAATATGTCCTAACTGGTGGAGAATTGCCGGCGATGGTCGTAATAGACACAATTGCAAGAAGAATACCGGGCGTCTTGGGTGACTGCAATTCGATAGAAGAACATAGAGTTTCTAGTCCAGATGTCTATACAAGGCCAGAAACCATTGTTTATAAGAAGAAAAGCTACAAAGTCCCAAAGATCTTGCTTACAGGGCATCATGCCAAGATAGATGAGTGGAAAAAGAATAAAAAGCAAATTGTGGATAAGAATGCTTGACAAAATCTAGGTATCTGCTAGGCTCCATACAACTTCGCAGATTGTGTTCTGCTGTGTTCTTCTCAGGCTTTTAGCCAAGAAGGACCTATAGCGAGGGATTAGAAAGGCTTACCATTAATCCTAAAGTGCAAATAGATAACTAATATATTTAGTAAATATCCGTTGAATGACGGCTTTTTGTGTCTATTATTATCTTTTATAAAAACATGTCTACAAACAACATCGTCCGTCCGAAGAAATTCTTTTCCAGGTACAGAGCACCGCTTGCAGATATTCCCAATCTTGTAGAGTCTCAACTGGCTTCATTCAAGCAACTTATAGAGACCGGTTTTGAGAACCTACTCAAAGAATTTTCACCGATAACCGATTATTCTCAAAAAAGGTTTGAGCTTTCTATCGGAGGCATGGAGCTTGTTCGACCAAAATACGATGAGCATTATTCAAAGATCAATAAGATGAATTATGAAGCTCAGCTTAAGGTCAAAGTTATTCTCAAAAACAAATCTCTGAATGTGGTCAAAGAACAGGAAATGTTTCTAGCTGATTTTCCTTTGATGACCGATCACGGTACTTTTATCATTAATGGAGTAGAAAGAGTAATAGTCCCACAACTAGCCCGTTCTTTCGGGATTTTCTTTACTTCGGATGAAGTAAAAGGCAAGAATTATTTCGGAGCCAAAATTATTCCTGCAAGAGGAGTTTGGATGGAAATAGAAACCGATACAGACGGAACTATTTATTGCAGAATAGATCGAAAGCGCAAGTTTCCTATCACCTCTCTTTTGAGGATATTGGGAGCAAAGACTAATGAAGAAATTTTGTCTTTATTTAAAGGTAAACCAGAGGTTTTGAAAGTAATAGAGCTGACTTTGGCCAAAGATCATGCCAAAACTGTTGAAGAATCTTACATCGAGATTCACAAGAGACTACGTGACGGCGATCTCGCTACAGCCGATAACGCCAAATCTTTCATTCAGGCCTTGCTTGAACCAAATCGATACGATCTCTCTCGTGTCGGTCGTTTCAGATTCAATAAGAGATTTGAAAAACCAATGGATGAGAAGTCTTTGGAAAGACGTACTTTGAATCTTGATGATATTATCACCACTATTTCATATATTGTTACTTTGAGTGTTACTCCAGATATGCAAGCCGATGATATCGATCATTTGGGTTCAAGAAGAGTTAGATTTGTCGGTGAACTTTTGGAACAGCGCATTCGTCTCGGCCTTACTCAGATGAAGAGAAACATTCAAGACAAAATGTCTACAGTTGAACCAGATGTAACACTGCCTATATCTTTCATCTATCCTAGACCTCTTCAGGCAAGAATAAAAGAATTCTTTACGACCAACCAGTTGTCTCAATTCATGGAACAAACCAACACTTTGGGCGAGATAGAAAATCTCCGTCAATTCACCGCTTTGGGACCCGGTGGTCTCTCTCGAGACAGAGCAGGGTTCGAAGTCCGTGACGTTCATCCATCTCACTACGGTCGTCTCTGTCCTATTCATACACCAGAAGGTCCGAATATCGGTCTAGTTTTGCGTTTGGCGATGTATGCTCGAATCAATGATTTTGGAATGATCGAAACTCCTTATGCAAAAGTCAAAAATAGCAAAGTTACAAAAGAGATAGTTTATCTCAACGCTTTGGAAGAAGAAAATTTCCGTATTGCTCATGCGGCCACTCCTTATGATAAAGATGGAAGTATTTCTATCGATGAAGTCGAGGTGCGTGTAAATGGTAAGCCTTATTTGGTCAAAAAAGAAGAAGTCGATTATATCGATGTTGCTACAAACCAAGCTTTTTCTGTTGCTACTTCACTCATTCCTTTCCTCAATCACGACGATGCTAACCGAGCACTTATGGGATCGAACATGTTGAAACAGGCAACACCTTGTCTGTTGCCGGAGGCGCCATTTGTTGCAACTGGTATAGAGGCCAAGGCCGTTTTGGATACAAACCGACTGGTCGTTGCTCCTGAAGATGGAGAAATTACCCATGTTGATGCCAAGAAGATTGTCTTCAAATCTAGCAAAACTGGCAAAAGTCAGACATACAACCTTGTTCTCTTTTCTAGGACAAACGGCTTTACCGCTTTTCATCAACGTCCAGTTGTTAGCCCTGGAGATAAAATAAAGAAGGGTGATATTTTGGCCGATACTTCTACTTCTGATAACGGCCAGATCGCTTTGGGACACAATGCTCTAGTAGCTTTCATGTCTTGGTCTGGTTCCAATTATGAAGATGCAATCATTCTTTCGGAGAGAGTGGTCAAGAATAGTAAGTGGAGTTCTGTTCACATAGAAGAATTTGTTGTAAATGTTCGTGATACAAAACTTGGTCCGGAAATTACCACTTGTGATATAACCAATGTCAGTGAAGCCAAACTAAAAAATCTCACCGAAGAAGGTATAGTCAGAATTGGAGCTGAAGTTAGGGCTGGAGATATCTTGGTTGGTAAGATTTCGCCAAAAGGAGAAACCCAACTAACTCCTGAAGAGAGATTGTTGCGTTCTATTTTCGGAGAAAAAGCAAGAGATGTCAAAGATACTTCCAAGAGAATGGAAAATGGTAAAAGGGGCCGTGTCATTTCAGTGAAAGTTTTCTCTCGAGAGAATGGAGACAAGCTAGAATCTGGCATAATAAAGAGGATTTATATTGAAGTAGCCCAAGTTAGAAATATTTCTGTTGGAGATAAGATGGCTGGGCGACATGGTAATAAAGGAGTTATCTCAAAAATATTACCAGAAGAAGATATGCCATATATGGAAGATGGAACACCGATAGATGTTATATTGACTCCACTTGGTGTGCCTTCTCGTATGAACCTCGGGCAGATATTGGAACTGCATTTGGGCTTAGCGGCAAACACGCTAGGTTATCAGGCGATAGTTCCTCCTTTTACTGGAGCAACTGATGCAGAAATAAAAGAAGAGTTGGTCAAGGCTGGCTTTGATAAATCTGGCAAAATGCTTCTTCGTGATGGTAGGACAGGAGAGCATTTCAAGCAACCAGTAGCCGTTGGTTATATGTATATTCTGAAACTTCATCATATGGTCGAAGATAAGATCCATATGCGATCAATCGGTCCTTATTCTCTTATTACTCAACAGCCTCTCGGTGGTAAAGCGCAAGGTGGAGGTCAGCGTTTTGGAGAAATGGAAGTCTGGGCTTTGCTTGGACATGGCGCTTCCTATACTTTACGAGAAATTCTTACAGTCAAATCTGATGATATCGTTGGTCGTTCTCAGACGTTCGACGCAATTGTAAAAGGCGAAAGGTTGAAGACCCCAAATCTGCCAGCATCATTCAATGTTCTTTTGAAGACATTGCGTGGTCTAGCTTTGAATGTCGAGCTTACAAATAAACCCCAAGTCGAAGAGGAATAATAATTTATTTTCAAAAATATGCAAACAAATACAACAACAAGAAAACAGAATGATCCTCAAGATTTCGATTTGATTCGCTTGACTCTTGCTTCTCCAGAGAAGATCATGGAATGGTCTTATGGTGAGATTACCAAGCCTGAGACGATCAATTATCGTACCCAAAGATCCGAAAAGAACGGTCTATTCGATGAGAGAATATTTGGTCCAGACCGTGATTGGGAATGTTATTGCGGTAAATATCGCGGTATTCGTTACAAAGGTATTGTCTGCGAGAAGTGTGGAGTCGAAATCACAAGATCAATCGTAAGAAGAGAGAGAATGGGCCACATCGAATTGGCTTCACCGGTTTCTCATATTTGGTTTCTAAGAAGTGTTCCTTCTAGGATTGGCCTTATTCTTGGAATGACTACTTCCGATTTGGAGAAAGTCATATATTTCGCTGGTTATATCGTAACCAAGATTCATGAAAATGAAAAAGATAGTTTCTTGAAAGAGCTCGAATCTGAATATAAGAGTAAAGTCAAGAATGCTCAAGATGATAAAACCAAAGATGCTTTGAAAGAATTGGTAGTTAGTGCCAAGAAAGAAATAGAAAGCATTGTACCCGGTTTCGTAATGGATGAGGCTACATATCACAAATTTGCAGTCAAATACGGTGCAATTTTCGAGGCAGGAATAGGTGCGGAAGTTATTTTCGAATTATTGAAAAAGATTGACCTAGAAAAACTTCAAGATGAATTGGTAAAGGCTTACAATGATTCTAGCTCTGCTGATAGAGAGAAGATTGCCAAGAGACTTTCTCTGGTCAAACAAATGATAAAGGCCAAAGTTAGACCAGAATGGATGTTTCTTGTTAGAATCCCTGTAATCCCACCAGGAATAAGACCGATGGTTGCTCTTGATGGTGGCCGTTTCGCTACTTCAGATGTCAACGATCTTTATCGAAGAGTGATCAATCGCAACAATCGTCTGTTGAAACTCAAAGAGATCAATGCTCCCGAAGTTATTTTAAGAAATGAAAAAAGAATATTGCAAGAAGCTGTCGACGCTCTGATCGATAACTCTATTCGTCATAGCTCTTCGGCTGGAGCAGCTGCGATTGCGGCCGAGAAGAGGGCACTCAAGTCTCTTTCAGACAGTCTAAAGTCTAAACGTGGATTGTTCAGGCAAAATCTGCTCGGTAAAAGAGTCGATTATTCTGGTCGTTCGGTTATTGTAGTTGGACCGGAATTGAGACTAGATCAATGCGGTCTCCCAAAGCATATGGCTTTGGAGCTTTTTAGACCTTTTGTTATTTCTGGCCTGTTGAAAAGGGAATTGGCTTTCAATATAAGAGGTGCCAATCGTCTGATCGATGATGGTACAAGGGAAGTCTGGGAGATTTTGGAAGAAGTTATAAAAGACAAATATGTTCTTTTGAATCGTGCTCCAACTCTGCACCGTCTCGGTATTCAGGCTTTCAAACCGATTTTGATCGAAGGTAACGCTATCCAAGTTCATCCTTTGGTTTGTACTGCTTTCAACGCCGACTTTGACGGAGACCAAATGGCTGTTCATGTACCATTATCTGACGAGGCTCAATTGGAGGCAAAAATGATCATGGCCTCTGATAAGAATATTATGAAACCTGGTAACAATGATCCTACTGTTGTAGCAAAGATGTTGGACATAGTACTCGGTTGTTTCTGGGTTACAAAAATGGTTGCTGGAGCAAGTGGAGAAAATAAAGTTTTCGAATCTCCTGAATCCGCTGTCTTGGCCAATAGTTTTGGAGATGTCGATCTCAGGGCCAAGATTAAGGTTATGCCTTTGGACAATACCAAATACAAAAAATTTGAAGGTAAATTGGTCGAAACAACCGTTGGTAGAATCTTGTTTAACAATGTCTTACCTGAAGATTATTCATTCATCAATGAAGAAGTTGGCAGGAAGTCTCTCGCCCAAATTGTCGATGATATGATTATAATTCACGGCGCAGACAATGTTGCTCCTATTCTAGATAAGATAAAGAATTTTGGATTCGGTTACGCGACTATTTCTGGTACAACTTGGGGTATTGACGATATTATGGTACCTGATTCCAAGAAAGACATTGTTGCTCAGGGAAAGAAAGATGCCGATAGAGTCAGTAAACAATTTGAAGAAGGTTTGCTTTCTGAAGAGGAAAGAGTTAGAAAGCATATAGAGATCTGGCAGAATACAAAAGGTAAAGTCGAAAAGGCTATCCCTCAATCTTTGGATAAAATGGGTTCAGTTTACGACATGGTTACATCGGGAGCCAGAGGTTCTCTATCCCAGATCACTCAAATGGTTGGAATGAAAGGTCTTATTTCTTCTGTTTCTGGAGAAACAATTGAATTTCCTATTCTATCTTGTTCAAAAGAGGGTTTGACGCCGATTGAATATTTCATCACTACTCACGGTTCCAGAAAGGGTCTAACCGATACCGCCTTGAATACTGCCAAAGCTGGTTATTTGACGAGAAAGTTGTTCGTGGTTGCTCAAGATGTAGTTGTCTCTGAGGATGATTGCGGTACCAACAACTACATTACTATATATAAACAGACTGCTTCTGGTATGAATATTCCTCTATCAAAAAGTATTCGTGGTAGGATCATTGCTGAAGATATAAAAACTGCTGATGGATCGGTTTTGTTCGAAAAAGGCCATCTCTTAAGTAAAGCGGATGCTATCAAGGTCGAAAATGCTGGAATAACTGAAGTCAAAGTTCGTTCACCTTTGTCTTGCAAGACTTTAAGAGGAGTTTGTTCTAAGTGTTATGGTCTGGACTTGGGTAAAAATTCACTAGTCTCTTTGGGTGAGGCAGTAGGAACGATAGCAGCTCAAGCTATTGGTGAACCTGGAACCCAGCTTACAATGCGTACATTCCACGCCGGTGGAGCGGCTTCATCTGGAGGAGATATCACTTCTGGTTTGCCTCGTGTCGAAGAAGTTTTTGAAAAGAGGAGACCAAAAAATCCTGCAGTTGTTGCTACAGTTGACGGTGTCGTCACGGGCATGAAAGATCTAGGAAAAGAAAAGATTATATATGTTATGCCTGAATTGGAAGATCGTGGCAAGTCGAAAGCCAAAGAAGTTGAGTATGTTTTCCCTTATCGAAGAACAAGTTTGGTTAAGGCTGGTGATAAGGTCAAAAAAGGCCAATTGATGACCGATGGTTCTGCTGATATTGATGAGATATTCGAATACGGTGGAGAAGATAAGGCCAAAGATTATGTTATTACTGAAGTTGGTAAGATCTACGAACTTCAGGGAGAGACTGTTTCTAGGAAACATATTGAACTTATCGTCAAACAGATGTTTAGTCGTTTGAAGATTACTGATGGAGGTGATACAAACCTGACCGAAGGTATGATCGTCGATGATATACAGTTTCTGGAAGAGAATAACGAAGCCAAACACAATGGTGGTTCTCCTGCCAAAGCCAAGAGGGTAGTTATGGGTATAACGGAGACCTCTTTGACTAGAAAGAGTTTCTTGTCAGCAGCTTCATTCCAGCATACTACGCGTGTTCTTATTGCCAATGCCGTTCGTGGTGCTGCGGACGATCTTAGAGGCCTTATGGAAAATGTTATCATCGGTCGTCTAGTACCAGCTGGCTCTGGTTTCAAAGGTTCCAAAAAGCAGGAAATGGTAGATGCAGTTGCTCCGAAGGAAGAATATATCGAGGAATAAAAAATACTGATTTGTACTAAAAAATTGTCTTTTTGACTCGAATTATGTACAATATGTACAAATGAAGATAATCACAACCACTGTAGCTAGAAAAAATATTGCTAAAATCATAAACAGGGTCAAGTATTTTGGCGATGTTTTTGGTATTGGTCGCCGCAATGCAATTGAAGCTTTACTTATAAGATTTCCATCTGCTTATAATAGAGATGTTGATGAGATAACTAATATCAATTCTTTTTCCAACAGTTTTGATTTTTTGAAAGAAGAGGATGAACTTTATTCAGTTTCTGATCTAAAAACAAAGTATGCGTAAAGGAGTCATTGTTCTAATCCCTTTTCCATTTACCGATCTTTCTGGTCAGAAAGTCAGACCAGCGGTTGTTTTGCATGACGAAAAGAAGGGTGAAGATTGTATAGTTGCATTTATATCGTCAAATCGTGATGGTAAAACTGGTTTTTACGAGATACCGATAAGACCTTCTAGGGGTAATGGTATCAAAGTCGATTCTTTGATCAAAGTCTCCAAAATTGCTACTTTACAGAAAAAGATTATTTTAGGAGAACTTGGTATTGTTGAGGATCTAATCTTGGATAAAATAAATAGTAGCTTAAAAAAATTATTTAATATCTAATCTTTTCGAAACCTCGCCAACTTTTCTGCTATATCATATACTTGAATGATGAATCGCACTACAGTTGAAGAAATAAAAGCCCGAATACCTATAGAGGAGCTTATAAGCTCTTATGTCAAGATAGAGAAGTCTGGCCGATCTTACAAAGCCAGATGCCCCTTTCATAATGAGAAAACTCCTTCTTTCTTTATTTCTCCAGAAAGAGGGGGTTACTACTGCTTTGGTTGTGGAGCAAAAGGAGACATCTTTTCTTTTGTTGAACAATTCGAAGGGTTGGACTTCAAGGGTGCTCTCAAGGTCTTGGCCGAAAAAGCTGGAGTACCACTGGTTTTCGATCAGAAGAATGAAGGAGAAAAAGACAAATTCTTTCGTATTACCGAAGAAGTTGCCAAATATTTCGAAGATCAATTTGCAAGATCAAAAGAAGCAGGAAATTATGTGAAGGGTAGAGGGATAAGTCCAGAAACGATCAAAGCTTTTCGAATTGGTTGGGCACCCGATGGTTGGCAGAATATCCTGAATTATCTGAAGAAAAAAGGCTGGTCGGAATCATTCATCGAGCAAGCCGGTTTTATCAAAAAAAGCGATAAGACAGATTCGACTTCCGATTCATCGGGTTTGGAATCAAAAAGTTTTTCCAATAGTTCCATCCGCTATTATGACCGCTTTCGTGGTCGAATAATGTTTCCTATAACCGATTCAAGTGGTCGAGTCGTTGCTTTTACCGGAAGAATTTTGAAAGATGATGGCAAGTCAGCCAAGTATTTGAATAGTCCAGAAACGCCAATATTCATAAAGTCCCAAATTCTTTTTGGTTTGGATAAAGCTAAAAGCGAAATCAGAAGACTCAATTATTCGATTTTGGTGGAAGGTCAGATGGACCTTATCTTGTCACATCAAGTCGGTGTTAGAAATACAATCGCTGCTTCCGGTACCGCTTTGACTTCGGATATCTTGAATGAAAATGGCATCGTTAGCAATCTTGGTCTAGTCAGGCGTCTGAGTCCAAATATGATAATTGCTCTCGATTCGGATAAAGCCGGTAGAGTAGCAACGATGCGCGCTGTCGCAACTGTGGCGCTCTCGATGGGTATGTCGGTCAAGATTGCCGATTCTAGATCGTCTGGCGAACAAGCCAAAGACCCAGCAGACCTCATCAAATCCGATCCAGAAAAATGGAAAACTGTTCTCAAAAATTCAAAACATGTCATAGAGTTTGAGCTGGCCAATATTATAAGTGAGACCACAGATTCACATAAACTCGGCAAGGCTTTGCGTGAGAGAGTCTTTCCATTCTTGGCAAGAATAGATAGCGAAATGGACAAAGCTTATTTTATAAAAATTATTGCCGAAAAAATACGCATAAATGAACAAGCGATCTGGGAAGATCTAAGAAAATTCGAGAAAACAATAAAGCCGATCGAGCAAGCCAAAGATTCTTTATCAAAATCAGATCTGCAACAAAGGAATAAAGAAAAGACTTTGGAATCATCAGTTAATTTAAAAGATAAAGGAGTTGATCAGATGGTAAAATCAAACCGTATCGATCTAGTCGAACGCCGCCTGTTCGGTCTATTATTCTTGATGAAAAAAGCTAAGTTCAAAGAAGCTAGCATGTATGAAGAAAAAAT
>CAYQCS010000004.1:0-13295 GCA_964416105.1 uncultured Candidatus Saccharibacteria bacterium | reverse complement strand
GTAGAATGCGACCTTCCCAAGGTTGAGACGCGAGTTCGATTCTCGCTACCCGCACTGAACGAACGAAGTGAGTAAAGTGCTCATAAAACGAACATTATTATTTAGTGCCACATTTTTTGCATAATATATCAAATATGATATATTGGTCATTATATGAAAACATTCAAACAATTTGAAGAAGAGTTTATAAAGGATCCAGCCAAAAAAAAGGCATATGAAAGTCTTGAGGTTGAATTCAAGATCTACAATGCGCTTGTTAAGACTCGTATTGAAAAGAAACTTACACAAAAAGAGTTAGCAAAGAAATTGGGTATTACGCAATCAAACCTAGCGCGTTTTGAATCTGGCAGAACAAATCCTACCCTTTCTTTTCTCCAGAAGATCACTTCTGCATTAGGTTTGAAACTAACCATAATCTAGAATCTAGTCGTTAACCAACCAATAGTACCGCACATTCAAAACCCAAGGAAACTTAGCAATTTACTCCAGAGACTACCATCGTTAGCGTTAGCTACATTGTTTATCACAGTTGATGAAGATGAACTTTCGGCATCTTTATCGATTATGACCGCAATCTGTTCACCCTCCTTTACCGCTCTAAACTTTGTTCTTAATTCTGATTCGATACCTTCAGTGGTAGATAGGTAGTTGATCCTATTTTCCAATTCAGTTTTGTATGTATCCAATTTTTGATAATCTTTTTCTATCGTATCCAATCTAGAAGCACTGAGGTCATTTTTCCTCTTCATTTCATTTGCTCCTTTTGCCATCAGGATCAAAACTATCAAAATTACTATAAGAGTAATTTTGGATGATATTATCTTTCTCCAAATACCAGGTTTGCCGTATTTCATATTATCAATTATACTTCATTCATGATTTTATTTCATGAAAAAACAAAAAAAGCTGTTGGTATAGGGTTCATGGCTGTGGGTATTTTGGTTATCATCAGCATGATCCTGATGTACTTCCCTGTTTGGAGGTAAAGAGATAGAAGGTGCGGAATGTCTTTTTCCGAGACCGCAAAAACTCTGCAGAGTTTTTGCTTTATCCTCGAAATTTTCTGCTGAAATTTTCTGCGGGGTCTCTACAAAAGACATTCCGCACCTTCTTGCAAGCTTTACTCCCCCGATCGCATAATCTTCACGAAAACATCTTGCGGGATCGTCACCGAACCGTGTTCTCGTAATCTTTTTCTACCTTCTTTCTGCTTTTCCCTAAGTTTCATTTTCCTTGTAATGTCTCCGCCAGACAATGTCCCCGCAGCATCTTTCTTACGACCAGAGATAGACGCTGAAGATATGATCCTACCTTGCGCCTTGGCTTGGATCTTATAAGTAAACAACTCTCTAGGCATTATCTCGCGCAATTTCTCTACCATCGTCTCCGCCTCTTTATCAACTCTTCTTCTGGCCACAACCCTAGCAAAAGCTGGAACCGGCTCATCGGCTACCAAAACATCCATTCGAACAACATCAGCCACTTTTTCCTCGGTAATATTATAGGAAATAGAAGCGTAACCAGAAGAAATACTTTTTATTTCATCAAAAAAGTTGCGCATCAGCTCTCGAAGTGGCATCTTGAGTACCACCATCGTCCTGTTCTCACCGAAATTTTCGGTTGAGACTACTTCGGCTTCATGGTCATACAAAGACTTCATCAAACCGTTCAGATACGCCGGTGGAGTAATGATCTTCATAGTCACTATTGGCTCTTTGATTTCTTTTATTTCATAATCCTCTGGAAATAGGGACGGAGAATATATGACCACCTTTTTTTCATTCTTCAGCTCTACATTATAGATAATACTTGGCTGAGTGATCACCAACTCCAACTTGAATTCCCTTTTTAATCTTTCGGTCACAATCTCCAAATGTAACATTCCTAGAAAACCACAACGATAGCCTTTACCGAGAGTGCCCGAAGCCTCTTCTTCGTAAGTAAAAGCTGAATCAGAGAGCTTAAGTTTACCCAAAGCTTGTCTTAGAAGATTAAGATCATCTTGACTTTCTGGATAGATTGAGGCCCATACGACCGGGTGTGGGCTTTCATAACCAGGCAAAGCTGGTAAATTATTTTTTACGCTTGAAATAGTATCCCCAACCGAGGCTATTCCCGGCTCTTTTATCCCTGTAACGATATAACCAATCTCTCCCGCACCCAGACTTTCGGTTGGCAAATTGTCTGGTGAAAATATACCGACTTCTATAGCATCAAATGTTCTACCGGCCACCTTAAAAATTAGTTTATCTCTCTTTTTAACCAAACCATTCATCACTCTTACGAAAACAATTACGCCGATATGATTGGAATATTGAAAATCAAAAATCAAAGATTGGAAATCATTTTCTGATTCCCTGTTTATCTTTTCAGAAGAATCAGCCTTATCTACCGGCGAAGGTATTCGATTGATTATCTCGTCCAAAAGTTCTTTCACCCCTTCACCTGTCTTGCCTGATACTTTCAAAATCTCTTCGGCTTTACAATCAAGTAACACGGAGACTTCGTGTACAACTTCTTCAATTCTAGCCAATGGAGAATCGATTTTACTAATAACCGGAATTATCTTCAAACCCGTCTCTTTGGCCATGTTGAGGGTCGTCAGAGTCTGAGCTTGGACTCCTTGAGTTGCGTCTATAAGCAAAATAGAACCTTCGACAGCTCTCAACGATCGCGAAACTTCATAAGAAAAATCGATATGACCAGGTGTATCTATCAAATTTAAGGTATATTCTTCCCCACCACAGTTCCATTTCATTCTAACTGGTTGCATCTTGATTGTTATACCTCTTTCTCTTTCTAATTCCATAGAATCGAGAACTTGTTCTTGCATCTTCCTTTTTTCGATCGTTCCAGTCATTTCCAACATTCTATCGGCCAAGGTCGATTTGCCATGGTCGATATGAGCGATTATAGAGAAATTTCGTATATTGTTGATATTCATAGACCAGAACAATATAGCAGGAAAGCTATATATGTTCCACTTCAGCTGGTGGCACTGGCACTTTCCAGATCTTGTGATGCAAAGTCTTTATAACCTCTTTTAATTCCAAGTTGTTGAGTAATTTTAGAACTATAACCAAAATTATGACACCTACTATTCCTGCCAGTAGGCCTTGCAAGAATAGACCCCAGACTTTATTTGTTGGCAAGAATAAGACGAAAAATCTTAGGCTCAAAAACGAGATGTAGCCCATAATAACTGAGCTAGCGAAAATGTGGAAAAGAGTTGAGAGAACTGGTCTAGAAAAGCCAGGATAATTCCTTTCATAAACAAGCCAATGCAGAATAAGGTTTACAAGCGTACCAATACTAAAGGCTAAAGCCAGAATCAAAACACTGGTACCTGTTTGGCCACTAACCTTGAGTAAATCTTCCAGAAAATAAGCGAAAACTGGATAAATATAGAATAATTTATGCAAGACAAAACCAGAGACAATAATAATTATCGCTGAAATAAAGTTTATTAGAAGCGGTTTTGCTGTTTTACCTTCGGAATAAAAAGCTTTGACGAAAAGAACAATCAGACTTTGCCCAATAGTTGATATTGCGAAAATTGCAAGCATTGCCGCAGTCAATCTTGTGTCGGCCCAATCAAATTTTCCTGAGCCAAGAACGGTTCTGACTATTTGAGCTCTAAGTACAACAAAAAGAATAGCAATGGGTACAGACCAAAAGATTATATGTTGGGCCGAAGTAATCATTTTGGATTTAAATTCAGCTATATTACCTTTGAAAATCAGCTTTGATAAAGTCGGAAAGACTGCTGAGGAATAGCTTGCGCCGATCAAAGTAAGTGGTACAGACTGGAGATTGAAAGCAAAGTTATAAACCGATATAGAGCCAGGAGACATTAGAGAAGCTATGGAAATCAAGACGAAAGAAGCTATTTGATTGGCAGATAGAGTGATCGTCCTTGGTAAAGAAGTTGCAAAAATCTTTCTCATCTCAATCCAATTTATAGAAAGACGGAATCTTGGAAATAGATCCTCATGAACGATAAATGGTACTTGAATAGCAACATGCAAAAAAGCGCCAATTGCAACTCCAACAGCCAAGCCGGATATACCAATAACCGGATATATAAATAATACCCCAACGATAATACCAGCGTTATATACTACCGGACTTACTGCATAGACAAGAAATCTATATCTCATCTGAGTCAAACTAGAAAATAAATTCGATAGGCCCAACAATATTGGTGATAGGAGCATTATTCTCATTGAAAGGATAAGATCAGGCAAAGTCGGATCATTTGCAAAACCAGGAATAACTTTTGGGATAAGCCACGGTGCAATAGTAAAAATAATAGCACTTACTAGGATGATCAAGATAAAAAATACAGTAAATATACTATCGAAAAACACCTTGCCTTTCTCTTTTGAAGATTCAAATTTCTCTATGAAAAAAGGTAGGATGATCGATGCTGAAACCAAAGATCCAACGGTTGCAAAAATCAAATCTGGAATACGAAAAGAAGCATAGTATATGTCTAGCAAATGCCCTGCCCCGAAACTAAAAGCAAGTAATTTGTCTCGAACTAAAGCTAGAATAAGAGAAAGAAAAGCAAATATTGCCAAGAGATAAGCGGCCTCATGAAGACCGCGTATCTCTTGGCCAATAAATGAAAACCAACGTTTTACCATCTCTATATACTATTATCTTTTTTCTTTAATTGGTAGACTAGATCTTTTTTCGGAAGTCTGTGTAGATTGTGTACTTGTGTCTGTAAATATTGATTTACCACCTTTTAGATTAGCTAAAATTAAAGCTATTTCCTGATTCTCTGGATTTGTCTTTGACAAATCCTCAAATTGAGCAATTGCATTTTCGGTATTACCCAATCTAGCCTCGGATAAACCTAAGAAATACTTCGCATTGGCGTAATCTGGTTGAAGTTTTGTAGCTTCGTTAAATGATTGGACTGCTTCAGTGTATTTCTTATTGCTATAATTGAGCATTCCTAGCTGAAAATGTAAAACCGGATTTTGTGGATTAAGCTGGGTAGCAAATCTTGAAGCAATTGTAGCGTTATTTATATCACCTTTGGCTACATATATTTGCGACAAGAGAAACACAGCATCAAGGTAGTTACTTTTTATTTGTAAAGCTCTGCCAAGATCTCTAATCGCATCGTCATATTTGCTGTGTTTGGATTCCAAATTTGCCAAAGTTAAATAAATCGAAGGATTATACGGATTAACATTTATAGCTGAAGAATAGGCGGCAACAGCGTTTTCGTAGCTACCAGTCAATCCAATATTTGAAGCGATCTCCGATACTCTAGCTTCGGATAGATAATTGTAGTAATTATCAGGATCTATTTTGATCGCATTTTTCGTCTGAGCCAATCCTTGATTGAGTAAATTGGTAATTTGAGTCAGCACTTCTTGTGTAGTAGATGCTGTAGATGTAGAAGTGATCGTGTTAGCTAATCTCTGAACTTGAGAAAGGGATACTTCTGCTTTTGCTCTCCAATAAATATCAGAATTATTGAACTTTATGGCCAGGTTTAGTGAATTATCAGCTTTGAGCAAATCACCATTTACAGATAATTCTCTGAGTGCTTTGCCGAAATATGCAAGACCTGTTAATTTACTAGCATTAACCAAACCCCAAATGACCAAAATCGCTATAAGAATTATCATTCCAGAGTTAAACAAACCTGAAAATCTATTGCCACGATCACAGTTCGTAGCAGGTAAAATTTTGAGAGAGGTTGCCAAGCCAAAGAATGCACCTGACATGACGAACGCATATAAGATCATCGAATTCGATGGCACAGTCACAAAAGCTGCTAACCAGATAAATGTTGATATTACGAAAGTAGATAGAAGCATATATCTGTCACCTTTATCCTGAGGTAATTGGCGAAGAATCTTTGTTGATAATATTCCAGCAAAGATAAATAACAAAACCCACAATATTGACCCGACCACACCATGTGTAGACACGAAAGTAGGTATCAGACCAAAACCATAATTAAATTCTGCCGACCAAAAATCAGTATTGTTTATACCCAATGGTTTGAATGCAAGATAGGCCTGACCAAAATTGTTTGGACCAATTCCAAATAGTGGATAACTTTTAACCGTCGAAGCTGTGACATCCAAAGTCATCTGCCAAGGAAGTACTAATTCTTGATAACCTAAGCCGATATTATTTATCATGCTCGGAGCCATTTTCGTTGGTCCAAAATAGAATATGAGCACAGACAAGATAAAAGCAATAACAATTGGCCAAGATACTGATTTAATGAACATCGAAAGAGATCTGCTAGTACCACTTTTTCTAAAAGAAGACCATTTTTCGAAAGAAAGAGACATAAAGAGACCCAACAAGACAAGAGAAACGACGGCCCAAATTCTTATATCCATTACCAAGATCGCTCCAACCGTAGAAACAAATAAAAGTAAAGAATGAAGTATTTTCTTCTTCGTTGTTAATTCAAGTGTTATTAAAGCAACCAAAGACATCAAAGCTATGACAATAGAGAAAGTACCTAAATTCAACCAAGAACCTAAAGGTGAAGAGGTTAGGGATTTGAATATACCCAAAGACATAAAGTTTTGACCGAAAATCACTCTTAGAAAATGATATACGAAAAGTATCAGATAAACAGTAATAACTGAAAGCTGAATTAACTTTATTTTTTCTTTTTGACTATTGATCAGACTAAATACGGCTAAACCAACAACAAACATCATAATGATAAAATTTGTTGTATTGATCTCTATACCTTGACCAAAGAAAGATTTACCAGAATTGATACCAACGAATGAAGAAATTATCAAGGATAACAGTAGAAGAGAACTTATCCACATTAGACTTTTGGGAGGTAGTACAAATCTTTTATTCTTCAGAGAATTTAACGATATAAGTACAGAAGCCAAGACTACACCCAAAGATAATATAAACATTTTGGATAAATCCAAAGGAATAAATGGATTTGACCAAAACATTAAAGGAGTCAAAATTATAACCGCCAAAATAGAATAGAAACTCCATTTCTGAAATTTGCCTTCTTTTCTTGACTCAACAACATCATCTGATAATGTAGCGGTACGATTTTTATCTTCAAAATCAGAACGGACTAATGGCATTGGATCGTATTTCATAATATTTATATTATCTTATAATTTGTTAAACCATTATAACAGATATTTTCAATAAACAATGTTAATAAACGAAAATCCCGTCCTTCTTGGACGAGATCTTCATTTAAGTCATACCGTAAGCCGAATTCTGTTGCGATTTTATTCGCATGACAATCATTTATCTGGTTCCTAGATTGCTCTAGAAATCTAGCGGTTCTTCCCTCGACTCGTCCTGAACAATTCGTGTAAACGAATTGTGAAGGACTCACTCGGGACACGATCTTGCACCGGAGTAAGGATTTTGCCGTTGCACTTCTGTGTTACCACAGACTTCATCCGTATTGTTACGGAGCCTTGTTCTTTCGAACATTATCAGAGCCTATTTGCATAGCCTTTGATAGGCGTCACTGTTCGCACCTCTGGTTATTAACCCGACGGGTATTACCCGCTACTTTTTCTTGCAAAACTAAAAGTTTTACAAAACGGTGTTCGGACTTTCCTCCCCTCGACAAACCTTCAGTGATTCGTAAACGAATTACTGAAGGTTTGCTCGGGGCGATTGTCTGGTACAACTGGCAATATTTTAACATACAGATAAGTATATAGCAAATGGATATTGACTAAGTAAATAATATGTTTTGTATATTAGAATTTCAATTGTTTTTATCTACTATCAATTTCTCTAGTTTTTCAATGTCAGAATCAATTTCTTTCAATCCTTCAAGCCAAAAATCTGGTTTGGTAATATCTATACCTATTTCTTTCATGATATTTTCGGGAGAATCTTTTCCTCCAGCAGACAAGAATATTTCTATTGAAGACCAAAAATTCTTATCAATTCGGTACCTTTTCAATAATACTTTGGAGATCAACAATCCAAAAGCATAAGAATATACATAGAAAAATCTTCTAATATGACTCCAACTTATAAACATGTCGCCATCATCCCTATTTAATTTGAATTTAGAGCCTAGATATTCGGACATTCTTTTGTTGTGCATATCCATCAGCTCTTCTTTTGATATGTAACCTTTTCGTCTGATAGCTTCGTGTATATCTTTTTCATAATTGAAACAAGCTATTTGTCTGAAAATAGTAGAAATTTCGCTATTAATTTTGTCATGTAAGACAATCTTCTTTTCTTTTGGCGTAAGATTTTTCATTACATATTCCAAAGCCAAAGATTCGAACAAAGTACTAGCTGTTTCTGCAAGAGCTATAGAATAAGACACATATAGTGGTCCTTGCGCTCTTGAATGAACCGTATGAAAGGCGTGACCCATTTCGTGAGCAAAAGTCTTAAAAGATCGTAAATTATCTTCATGATTTAGAAGAATATAAGTTGGTTCTTCGTAAGAACTCCTGCAATATGCACCACTCTGTTTTCCTACTCTTGAATGAGAGTCTATCTGACCTTTATTTACATAACTTTTCAAAATATCAGCATAAGCTGGTTTGATATCGCCAAATACTTTCTCTAAAATATCGAACGACTGTTTGAAATCAAATTTCCTTTTTATCTTCCCTATTGGTATCCCGCGATCACAATAATTGAGTCTCTTTTCTTTCAGAATCTTTGCTTTCAGAGAATAAAATTTGTGTGCAATATGATAATTGGAACTGACTGATTCTACTAGAGAGTTAATTGTCTCTGGTTTGTTCTGATATCTCAATATTGTCGCTTCTTCTGGAGTTTTGTAACCTCTAAGTTCATCATTAATTTTTTTGCTAGTGACAACCGCATTAATTTCTGCTTCAGCCACAGGAGCGACGACTTTCAGTGCCTCATTGATCTTACTTGATAATTCCATCCGATCCTTTGATTTTGGAAGAGATAAAGATTTGCTGAAGGCAGTTGAAAACGGTATATTCTTACCTTTCCATTTTACTTCTACATTATTCAGAATCCTTTGATTCATCGTAATCCACATATCATATGCTGGCAAACTCTTCAGTTTAAGTATCTTTTCTTCTGGTAATGACAAATCATATTTGGCATTATTGAATATAACATCAAGGAAATATCTATACTTAGCAAAGCTTTGATTTTTTAAAATATCTTCTTGTCTATTTTCGTCGATAAGTCCAAGCGTTAGTTCGAAAAACAAGACTTGGTTATTTGCTTTAGTGAGACGATCTTGTAACAAAGATAGTTTGGAGACCGCAACCACGCTTTTTGCATCAATGTCTCTAAGGCAAGAAAAATAAGTTATTGGCCTAGATTCATAGTTGAGAAGCATCAGTTTCTCATATTCTTCCAAAGCCTGCAAAAGTAGAGTGTTGTCACTGATATAATTTTTGCTATCAACATTATATTTTTGCGCAAAAGTGTTGCTAGCTCTTTCAATTTTTTTTATATCCTCTTCAATTTTAGGGTCTTCTGGCGATTTGTATAACAAACCCAAGTTCCATATGTATTTTGACTTCATATTAATGCTAGACTAGCATTTTAACTATTCTCACGCAAAAGCTTTTCTTTCTAGTTTTTTCAGGCGTTCTTCGTGGTATTTGTGTTCTTCTCTTCTAGTATAATGCGTCAAAATATTGTCTATTTGGTTTACACTATAAGCGTGATTGCGATCAACTTTTTGCTCCAAAGTATCAAATCTTTGTTCCAGTAAATCAATACGATCAGATAATTTTGAAATCTCTCTTGTCGTTGTAATAGCCAGAGAATCGATAAGATATTCCAAGCGCGCAAAGGCATCAGCTAAGTCTTTTTTGGTTGCAAATTGCTCTAAATCTTTCTTTGTAGCAAACTGCTTCAAATCGTCTTTAGTAGCAAACTGCTTCAAATCGTCTTTAGTAGCAAACTGCTTCAAATCGTCTTTAGTAGCAAACTGCTTCAAGTCATCTTTAGTAGCAAACTGCTTCAAGTCATCTTTGGTCGCAAACTGTTTAAGATCTTCTTTGGTAGCAAAATTGCCCAAGGTCTTGGTGATATTGTCCAAAGATCTTGCGATCGTATATAGAGTTATTTCATTATTATTTAATATTTCTTTATTCACCACCAAATTATACTCCTTAAAATATTCTTGAGAACTATTCAGGAAATATTTTTTGTGTCAGACTAATTTTTTTCTAATCTTCGCAATAATTCTTTATAATTTTTTGCATTGTTAACTGGTATCCAACAATCTTTGGGTATACTAACGGCTTTCAACAATCTCTTTTTGGCGAAAATAGGTAAGAGAACACTTTCGAAGTCGGCCTTTTTATTCAAGTCAAAATGTTTTTTGAAAAATTGATAGCTTTGTGGCGACAAAACTGTCACACCTATATGGGTCGGTATCGGAATTTCTGGATACATCTCGATTTGATGAACGATATTATTGATTATCTTCATCCCGCTATATGTATAAGGTGTACTTTCTACGACAACCACGGTAGCAAATGCCTTACTGTCTTGAAGGTGACCCGAAACAATGTACTTAGGAAACTCCTTTTCGAAACCAATGATAACATCATCTGGATTGTGAATGATACAATAATGACTTTCTGGTATTGAACCATTTATGATTGCGTTTTTTATCGCTCCGCCTTTACCCACTGGCTTTTCTGGATCATAACTATATTTGATATTTACTCCCAATCTAGAACCATCACCCAAGATTTCTTCTATTGAGGTGGCATTATGGAAGACCGAGGCTACGAAATTTCTGAAACCAGCATCACGATACATCTTTATTGCCATTTCAATCATGGTCTCTCCGTTTGGCAAAGTAAAAGCGTTTTTGTTTATGCTAGCTCCTTTGGTTACTTCAGAAAATCTAGAGCTTTCTCCGCCAGCCATAAGAACAACGGTAGAATTATCCAGAAATTCTGACCAAGTTTTATCATTTATCTTCTTCGGCTTTTGCACCCTCGAAATCTTCTTTTTGAGCTCTTTGAGCGCCTTTTTCATATAGATTTGACGATCGAAGATCGTTACAGGCTATACTATCTCGCAAACTCCCGATACACAAGCTAGCTCTTTCTTGAGATCTGTTTCGTTCTGTTTTTCGTAAGTAATGATCTTAGAATAGTCGATGTGTTCCATTCTCTTCGCTAATTCCTTATATTTTTTCTCATCTATAGACTCATATGGGGCTAGTTTGTATACAGCATCTTCTCTTGGCAAGAATGAAAGGCCTCCGACAATATCCCAATTCTTATAAATCCAATTTGCAACTTCTACCCATTCATCATTACCGACAGAAATAGTGACTGAGGGATTGTGCTCTGTATAATTTTCCTTCACCATCTTCCAATATTCCAATTGTTCTACAGCGGATTGATCGTCTCTGAAAATTGAACCGTTTGGAGATTTGACTGGAAATTCTAGAACATATGTCGTTGCATTCTCTGCTGACTGACCAACTTCTGGGAAATAAGGTACGCCTTGATCTCTAAGCATTTTGAATAGAGAATCTGTTGCCGATATGCGAATACGACGGATGTAATATTTCGAATGTCGTGGGTGCATACCAGACGAACAATCAACTGTCTGTGACAGAGTTCCAGAAGGCTTTACACAAGTAATAGCGGTAGATTCGTTGATTCCAAATCTTTTTGCATACTCCTTATTGATCTTAATTGCTTCAGCTTTTAGTTTTTTCAATACTTCTGGTTTTCGAACTGCCGGACAATCCCATTGTCCAGTAATGGAAACACCTAGAAGTCTTTCTTTCTCGCAATTACTCTTCCATTCTTTGGAAAGATAAGGAAAGTCTGTAAGAGTTGACTGATATGTTCCCAAGATTGTGGCAATTCTTATCTTTTTGAGCAATACGGCTTCTGTATCTTCGGCCCTAGCAACTATCTCCGAAAGATTACAAAATTGTTTTGATTGAAGAATGATTTCTCCACAAGGATTGGTACCGATTGGACCAATGATATGGCTACCAGTTTGATCGAAATAGCCTTTATACTCTTTCAAGACCTTTATCCTCCTTTCTGGTAATGTTGTTGCCAATGAACCACGATTAAATATACCTCTTTCGCCTGAACGACTTTCTATAAGCGCCATCCACTCTTTTAGAAATTCTTCATTAGATGGTTTGTTGATGTATACAGCCGAATTGTTGGCCAACATTCTATGTGGGTGAGTCATGTAGAATGCTCCTTTCTTGGCATCACGGACCAACTCATCGCTTAAATCTGAAAGAGAAATCATCGCACTTCTTCTCACTCCACCAGAAACAACACAATCTCCAATCATACAGATGATATCGTGTAAATCTATAGTTCTCAATCTTCTACCTTGTCTTGCCAACATCACTTGTCTAGAAAACGCCAACAATCTCATCAGAGGTGCTGGACCCGAAGATTTGCCACCCATAGTCTTGAGTCGAGAACCCTCTGGTCTTAATTGTGAGAAATCGAATTCGATATCTTTACCAGAAGCCCAAGTCTTCATGCCTAGAACCAGAGCATCGGCCCAACCTTCTTTGCTATCCGGAATGACATGTGTCGGCAACTTCTCTCCTGTCTGAATCATTATCTGCGGGAATTTTTCGACATTATTGCTTTCTACTGTCCAACCAGATCCTGTTCCACACATCGATATGTACATTATTTCTGCCAAATCTTGGAATGACTCTGGTGCTATGAAAGAACAGTTGTAGGCACAGACATTGGTAGCAGAAGCGGCTTTACCAGAAAATTGCAGAAGTCTCATTGATGGCATCGCCTGCTGTGCAAGTATCGTTTCTCTAATCTCTTTGTATTCTGAATCTTTGAGCTTATCTCCAAGATTGCTTTTCATAAAAGACATGTAGCGATCTACCGTTTCGATCCAGGTTTCTCTGCGGTTTTCTTCTTCGATCCATCTTGAATAAGATCTGTAATAAACAAATTCTCCTAATGCATTTCTAAAATATTTTTTTGAATCAGTAGCCAACTTTCTAACATTTTCTGGTACTTCAAATCCTTGTGCACGCAACTTCGCTCTTTCTTCACGATAAAGAACATAGTGTTTTGCAGTTTTGACATAGTCTGTACGCATCAATTCTTGCTCTACTATATCCTGAATGCCTTCGACTGTCGGTACGAAGTTGTTGAACTTGCGTTTGATGCGAATAAGCTCAGCGTAGACTTGGTTTGCAACCACTTGCGCCTCCTCAATAGTGCCTTCTTTGGTAGTATTGAAAGCTTTCCATATAGCGTTGGTAATTTTTTCTAGATCAAAAGGCAATACTCGACCATCTCTTTTGA
>CAYQCS010000003.1:4092-16967 GCA_964416105.1 uncultured Candidatus Saccharibacteria bacterium | reverse complement strand
CTAAGCAATATCATATCGCGTGATGCGTTATGCGAGGCATAGTCCCGAGGATAATGCCAGTAAGTAATACCGAAGTGTTACAACCAATATGTCCTTAGCACTTTGCCCAAACCTAGGGAAGGCCATTGCTTAGAGGTTCACGAGCTCGAGCAAAATAAAAGAGCTTCGTTACAACTCAATGTTCACTCTGATACTAGCATACTACATCATAAATGTCAAGAAAAACTAACAATTCTGTCACAAACGAAAAGGAGTCTGGATTTCTAGATCAGACCCTTAGACCTTCACGTTGGGATGAATACATTGGTCAAAAAAACATCAAAGACAACTTGCACATCCTTTTGACAGCCGCAAAAGAAAGGAAACACCCGCCGGAACACATACTTTTTTATGGTCCCCCTGGTTTGGGCAAGACAACCTTGGCATATCTTATTGCAAAAGAAACTGAGGCCCAAATAAAGGTTACTTCTGGACCAGCCATACTCAAGGTTGGCGATCTGGCATCGGTTTTGACCAATCTTTCTGCTGGCGATATTTTGTTTATAGACGAAATTCATCGCCTAAACAAAGCAATTGAAGAGGTTCTCTACCCTGCCATGGAAAATGGCAAGTTGGACATTATTATTGGCAAAGGCCCTTCGGCCAGAACGATCCAACTAGATTTACCTCCTTTCACCCTTATAGCTGCCACCACCAGAATAGCAATGATCTCTGCGCCATTGCGCTCCCGTTTTTCTGGTGGAGTTTTCAAGCTTGAATTCTATTCGGAAGATGAAATAAAAAACATCGTCGAACGTTCTGCCAAAATACTAGATATAGAAATTCATCCCGACGCTGTTCATGAAATCGCTATAAGGTCAAGATTTACCCCAAGAACAGCCAATTATCACCTCAAGAGATGTCGAGATTATGCCCAAATAAACAAAACTATTCTTTCCAAAGATATTGTTGAAAAAGCTCTTTCCATGCTTGGCGTGGACGCTGTCGGACTTACAAATGCCGATCGTGATATTTTGAAAACGATCATAGACAAGTTTAATGGTGGTCCTGTTGGCTTGAATACCATCGCCGCCGCTCTTTCCGAAGAACAAGCGACGATAGAAGAGGTTTATGAACCATATCTAATTCAGCTTGGATTGTTGGAAAGAACGCCTAGGGGCAGAATTGCGACAGAAAAGGCACACAAACATCTAAACATTAAAAGTCTAAATAAGCTTCTTTGATAAACCCAAACAAAATGCTAAAGTTCATACAGATTTGACTTTTAATCTTTAACTTTTAACTTAAACCCACAACATGTCCGGACATAATAAATTTTCAAAAATAAAACACCTCAAAGCCAAAAACGACGCTCAAAAGAGCAAACATTTTGGCAAACTTGTTCGTCTGATCACCGTAGAAGCCAAGATTGCAAAAGGCAACCTTTCCTCCCCAGGCTTGGTCGCTGCTATAGATAAGGCCCGAAAAGAAAACATGCCCAACGACACTATAGATCGAGCAATAAAGAAGGCCGCCACAGACAACAGTGCCACAATGGAAAATATTATTTACGAGACCTACGGACCTGGTGGTGTTGCAATTTTAATTTCAGCCCTAACAGATAATAGAAATAAATCTGCCCAGGAAATAAAACATATTCTTTCCCAAAATGGTCTGGAGCTAGCTTCGCCGGGCAGTGCGTCTTGGGCCTTCCAAAAGACCCACGAGGGCTGGACTCCAACCACCACAATACCTTTGAGTGAACAAGATATCCCGGTTTTACAAAAAGTTGTAGAGGATCTAGAGGAAAATGATGATGTTCAAGACGTCTTCACTAATGCCGAATAATGAAAATTTTTGGAATAGATCCTGGCTACGGTAGACTTGGTGTAGCAATTGTCGAAAAAGACAACAGAGGAATAAATTCCTTGATCTATTCTGGTTGCTTGGAAACTGATGCGAGAGAAGACATCTACGAGCGTTTTTCTTTGGTTGGCAAAGAGGTTGTGCGTATTTTGGAAAAACATAAACCCGAGAATGTTGCAATCGAAAGTCTTTTTCTTGCTAAAAACCAAAAGACCGCCATGCGCGTCGCAGAAATTCGTGGAATTATTATTTATGAAGCTATAAGAAAGGGTCTTCCTGTTTTTGAATACACTCCCCTACAAATCAAAACAGCTATTACAGGCGACGGAACCAGTGATAAAAATCGAATAATAAAGATGGTAAACCTCTTAATCAAGATCGATAAAAAGATCCTCTTGGACGATGAATACGATGCCATGGCGGTAGCTCTGACTCATAGCGCTTATCAAAAATGAATTATCCACTATTGCAAAAAAATTATTATCTGTTAAAAGTATTCATATTATAATTTAAAGCAAAAGTATGGCAGTTAGAAAAAACACAAAAGTTCGTTCAAAAAAAGAAGATGACCTAGAAGAGCAAGAAGAATTGCCTAAATCAAAAAAGCCCGTTGATTTGGAGGCGATTCTGGAACCATCGTCTGTTGTTGATGAGAAAATCGATGATGTATTGATACCCCCAAGCGACGACGCCGAGGAGAGCGGTGATGAGGATTTGATGGACGAAGAAGAAATAAACCCTTTTGGAGACAAGTGGGAGCAATAATCAAAATCTGCTACAATTAGATACCAATACAATGTCCTCCAAAAAAAGAAAGGGGTTGTTCAGGCACATCAAATCGATTGTTCTTTTGGTACTATCGTTATGTTTAATTTTGATTGGACTTTCTTCTCTTTGGGTTGCAACTCTCAAAATACCTGACCTTAGCTATTTCCAAAACCGAAAAGTTGTCGAGTCAACAAAAATATATGATCGAACAGGCCAAGTCCTTCTTTACGACACTGGCACAAACGCAAAATCAACCTTCGTTCCCCTTTCTTCTATATCGCCTTACATAAAGCAAGGAACAATTGCCATAGAAGATTCTAATTTTTATAACAACATAGGAATAGAACCAACCTCAATCTTTAGAGCTGTAATAGCAAATTTTGTCTCAGGAAACTACAGTCAAGGGGCCTCAACAATCACTCAACAGGTAATAAAAAACTCTCTGTTAACTCAGGATAAAACTGTTACCAGAAAAATAAAAGAGTGGATTTTGGCAACAAAGCTGACTCGGGTTATGGAGAAAGATCGTATTTTAGAGATATACTTGAATGAAACACCTTATGGCGGAACTATTTATGGAGTAGAACAAGCAAGCCAAACCTTCTTCGGCAAACAAGCTAAAGATCTAACTTTGGCCGAATCTGCCTACATTTCTGCAATACCAAAAGCACCGACATATTATTCTCCCTACGGAAGTCATAAAGCTGATCTAGATACAAGACAAAAATTGGTCTTGGAAAGAATGAAATCTTTGGGAATGATAACCGAAAAAGACTATTCTGTAGCCATCAAGGAACAAGTTAAATTCCAAGAGAAAAATTCAGAGAGTATCCGGGCTCCGCATTTTGTAATGTATGTAAGAGATTATTTGATCAAAAAATACGGCGAGGACGCAGTTGATGGTGGTGGTTTGAAAATTAGAACAACGCTCGATTACAACATGCAAAAAAAAGCCGAGGAAGTTGTAACCAAGTTTGCTCCAACAATAGAATCAAATTACAAAGCAAGTAATGCTGCTATGGTTGCTATTGATCCAAAGACAGGAGATATTCTAACAATGGTTGGTTCAAAAGATTATTTTAGCAAAGAAATTCAAGGCAATTTCAATGTCGCTCTAGCCAAAAGACAGCCGGGTTCAACATTCAAGCCTTTTGTTTACTCTACGCTTTTTAAAAAGGGTTACACCCCGGAAACAGTTCTGTTCGATGTTAAAACAGAATTTTCAACTTACTGTACCCCTGATAGCAAGACGATAAAACCAGAAGATGATCCAACAAAGCTTTGCTACAGTCCGAAAGAGTTTGACGAAATTTACAACGGCCCAATGACGATAAGAGAAGCTTTGGCAAAATCAAGAAACATACCAGCCGTTAAAGCTTTGTACTTAGCCGGACTCAACGAGTCTTTGAAAACAGCCCACGACCTCGGTATTACAAGCCTAAACGATGTTAATCAGTATGGTTTGACTTTGGTCTTGGGTGGTGGAGAAGTAAGTTTACTAGACATGACAAGCGCTTATGGAGTATTTGCAAACGATGGAACAAGAAATCAGGCAAGGTCAATCTTAGAAGTTATAGACAACCGTGGGAATGTTCTGGAAAAAGCAAACTTAAGCCCTGTTCAAGCTCTGGATCCGCAAATTTCAAGACAAATAACAGACATTCTTTCAGACAGTTCGGTTAGAATAAACAGTCTCAAACCGATAGCCGAAAGCGTTGGAAGAAAAGTGACAATGAAAACTGGTACAACCAACGATTATCGCGACGTTTGGGTTATTGGCTATACACCAAGTTTGGTAGTTGGAGCCTGGGCAGGAAATAATGACAACTCCCCAATGAGCCAAAACATTGCTGGCCTGATAATCTCTCCGCTATGGGGCGCTTTTATGTCTCAGGTAGCCAAAAATTTCCCTCCGGAAGACTTCGTTGCACCATCCCCTTCTCCAACAGAGATTAAACCTGTGATGCGTGGTATTTGGCAAGGTGGTATTTCTTACAAAACAGACACGGTCTCGGGTAAATTGGCGACCCAATACACACCAAAAGAAACAACCAAAGAACATATCTTTAATAATGTTCATACGATTTTGCATTGGGTAGACAAAGATAACCCCAATGGGCCACCGCCACAAGATCCAAAAAAAGACACCCAGTACGAAAACTGGGAATATGCGGTTAGAGCCTGGTTCGATGAATGGAAGAGGAATAACCCCACTTTTGTTGAAACAACTGAAATCAAGATACCAACAGAAACAGACGATGTTCATGTTCCAGAGAAGTTTCCAAAAGTCTCGATCATTTCCCCAACAAACAATGCTGTAATTGATCCGGAAAAGACCCTAACAGTTCAAATCCAATCAACTGGGACCTATCCACCAAAGAAAACCGAACTCTACTTGAATGGAAAATATGTTTTAACTTCGGAAACAAATCCTCTAAACATCTCCTTTGTGCCAGCTGATGTGGGAGTTTCGTCGGCAGTAAACACTTTGTCCGTCACTTTGTTTGATTCTGTTTACAATAAAGGTCAAGCGAGTGTTACTTTTGGTATTGGTAATTAAAAACACAATAATTAGTAAAAAGTGGACTAAATGTTATCTAATATCCACAACAGAAACCTGCTCTTTTTCTTTTATTTCCTTAATTATTTTTTCTTTTTTAATAAAAATAGCTGACAAGGCCGAAGAATTAACATTTTTTAAACTGACAATACCGTTTTTACAAACAATATTCTCTAAAGGAATTTCAAGACCCACCTGGTTTTTTATAGTTTTTTGAATCGCTGTACGTAGAACAACCTCTTTGGTAAAAGCGTTTTGGATATTTTTGAAAAAACCAGAGAGGCCCAACATCTTATCTATTCATTGGCATTACCAAGTACATGAAAGTTTGGTCGCCAGAAACGGGGCGAATAACCATTGGACGATTGGTGCCCGTCAATTGAAGAGATAAACTATCCGAATCTATAGACTGAAAACAATCATATATGTATTTGTAATTGAAATTTATTTCTACTTTATCGCCACTTGTGCTTGCCTCAACACTTGTTGTGTTTTCCCCAACATCATTGTTTTTTGTTTGAATTTTTATACTTTTTTCTTTTGAATCAATCGAAAAATGAACCTGATTGAATTTGTCAGAAAAAATATTAGATATCTTTAGTGCGTTTATAAGCTCTTGTTTCAACAAAACCACTTCTGTAGAAAAAGTTTTTGGTATTATTTGTTTATAATCAGGGAAAACTCCGTCGATCAACCTAGAAACAAGATAGACTTCCTCTGTTTCGAAAGATATTAGGTTTTTACTAACCAAAACCTTAATATTTCCGTTTATCGTTTCTAAAACCCTCAAAATGTCTGGTATATTCTTGAAAGGAATTAGTATGTCGTTAAAATTAGAGATGTTTGTTATTTTTATCCTTTTTTCAGCCAAACGAAACGAGTCTGTTGCTGCAAAAACAAGATCGTTTTGGTTTTTATAAACAAAAACACTAGAAAGTTCCGGTTTTACACTTGAAACTGACGAACTATACCAAACGGATTTCAAACCTTTCAATAAAACTTCTGCTTGAATAACAAACTCTTGACCGTCTACAATTTTAGGAATTGTTGGAAAATCATCGAACGGTTGCGTCTTTATTGTCCCCTTCGACTTTGGTGTTGTAATCAGTAAGTTTCCCGATGAAGAGTTTTCTATCTTAACAATCTGGTTATCATTTGAGATCTGAGAAACAAAAGAAGCTATTATACTGGCCGGCACAGCAAAAACACCCTCCTCATCTGTTTTGACAGGGATCGAAGCTTCTATACCCACATCAAGATTGGTTGATTTGAAAACAGCAAAACCTTTTTTAACTTCTATTAAGATGCAAGAGAGTACAGGTAATGTCATGTGTTTACCCGAAACTCTTTCGATAAGGTCGATTATTTTCTTTAGTTTTTGAGAATTTAATTCTAGAGTCATTTTTATAAATTATTACTATTAAGACGGTGGATATGTTGATAGTCAAAATAAGCTTTTGTAATAAGGCCAAAACAGAAAGGAAATATTTTTATACTGTTGATTTTATTTGATAGCTTCATTTTGTTTAAAACAAGTAACTCGATATTAACAATCTTACCCACAAATTAAACTGTCTTATTAACAACATTTACACAGTTTATAACATAGAACGAATTTGGCTTATTTCTTGAGAAAGAACATTATCACTCTTTACCTCCTCTTTAACTTTTTCGTAGGAATGGATAACTGTTGTATGGTCCCTACCACCAAGCTTCTCTCCTATTGAAGGGAAAGAAATGCCGAAATCCTCTCTAAGCAAATACATAATAACTTGTCTTGGTCGAACAACCTCTTTCTTTCTTGTTTTGTTGTATATACTATCTTCGTCTGTATTATAGAACTCAGAAACGATTTTTACTATATCCTTTATTTGTACTGTTTTCTTTGGTTTTGTGCTGTTTTTGAGTATGTTTTTAATTTCATTTGTCGTAAGCTCTCTATTTCTGGCTTGAGTTTGGCAAGCGACAACATTAACAATACCCTCCAGTTCCCTAATGTTGTCTTGGATTGACTCGGCAATCATTTCCAAAACCTCATCTCTAAGTGTTATGGAGTGGATTGCGCACTTTGTTCTCACTATAGCCATTCTAGATTCGTTGTCTGGCTCTGGAATATCAACAATCATTCCAACACTAAACCTCCCCCTCAAACGATCCTCAAGCCCAGGAATAACGTTTGGGTGGCGGTCGGAAGAAAAAACCAACTGTCTGCCGGTATCATGGAAAGTGTTGAAGAAATGGAAGAGCTCCTCCTGAAACTTTTCCTTATTCGAGAAGAATTGAACATCATCCATGATCATTACGTCGTATTTCCTATATTTTTCTTTAAAAGCCTGAACCTTTCCTTCTTGAATAGCGACCAAAAACTCTGAACCAAAGCGCTCAGAAGTCAGATAGTAGACCTTTTTGTTAGTGAAAAGTTTTTTTATTTGATTCCCTATTGCTTGAATAAGATGCGTCTTTCCTCTTCCTGTAGAACCATATACAAAAAATGGATTATACAGCTGTCCAGGGCTCTTTATTACCGCCTGAGAGGCAACATGGGCAATTTCATTGAATGGACCAACGACGAAATTCTCGAAAGTATAACGAGGGTTGAGGTTGTCATCCTTGTTTATATAGAAGTCTTGTAATGGCATAGACATTGTTTGAGAGAAGGATATTTTTCTTGAGTTTTCTCCCTTTTTATTGTCGTCATCTTTGACTACAACGTATTCTAGGGCTCGCACATGCTCGTTGAGTTGGCGGAGAATTCTCAGAATGGAATTGTGGAACTTTTTGAAGAGCCATTCTTGGGTAAAAGAGTTTGGTACTCCAAGATAAACTGTTCCCTCCTCTTCTTTTACGATACTTGTTTCTTTGAACCAGGTTGAAAAGTTGGCAGGAGAAACACTCGTTTCGATTTCAACCAAAGCCGTTTGCCATAATTTGGAATAGTCTTGCATGTGAAATTAAGTATATACCTGTTTATAATTCTGAGAACTTGTGGAGATGTGCAAAATATGTTGATAAGTTATTTTGGTATTATTTAAGTACAAGGAATTAGTGAAAAACTTAGTAACCCCCCGCATCCTCTTTTTTTGTTCGAGTACTTTGCGGAATAATATCTCTTGTATTTTCCAAAGGTCAGCCGAAGCCTTGGAGGATGACCTTTGTGAAAATACTAGAGATATTATGAGCAAAACGCAGAATAAAAAAAGAGGATGCGGGGGGTTACTAAGTTAAACCTTGAAAAGTGTAGGAAATAATGTATAGTTAACTGACTATGTCATTTACATACCAACCAAACAAGAGAAAGAGGGCCAAATCGCACGGTTTTCGGGTTAGGATGAAAACCGCCGGCGGACGAAAGGCCATCTCTCGCCGTAGGAACAAAGGCAGGAAGAAAATTTCTGTTTAATATGCTCAAAAGAGCCTATAGAGTTTCAAAAAAAGAGTTTGATATTGTTATCGAAACAGGAAAAGCTGTTCATAGTGACTTTTTTTGGCTGAGATATGTCAAAAGCCAAGAAATTGCGACAAAAATCGCTGTAATTGCACCCAAGAAAATAGCAAAGACAGCTGTTTTGCGTAATAAAATAAGGAGAAAAGTTTATGAGGCTATAAGACCAATCTACGACAGTGTTAAGCCCGGATATATTGTAATAGTTTCTGCGAAAGACCTGTTGGTAAAAAATCCAAATACAAACATTTCTATAGAAGTTAAAAAAATCTTTGAAAAAGCCAAGATTTTGGCGTAGAATACACAAATGTACAATCAATTTATATTTTTACCTCTTTATAACGGCTTGGTTGGGATAATGAATATTATTCCCGGTATAGATGTAGGTGTTGCTGTTATTATTTTTACTTGTATAGTTAAACTGATCCTCTTCCCTCTTTCAAAAAAAGCCCTTCTTACGCAGGTGGAGATGAAAAAGATAGAACCAGAGGCTAGCAAAATTCGTTCCATCTATTCAAACAATAGACAAGAACAAGCAACAAAACTGATGGAGCTTTACAAAAAGAACAATGTAAAACCTTTTTCTAGTATTTTGCTTGTAATCATCCAGATCCCGATTCTTTTTGCATTAATATCTGTTTTTTATAAGATAATACCGAATGTCCAACCAGAGCTTCTGTATTCTTTTGTTTCTATACCACATTCCTCTCCTACATTACTAGGTCTAGATTTAACACAGAAAAGCTTAATTTTGGCTTTGATAACAGGCGTTGTTCAATATTTGCAACTTAAGTTTTCTGTTACAGTAAGACAACAAAAAGAGATGTCTGAAAATACAATCAAAAATGGTGGTCAGCTGGACATGGCCGCACAAATGGCCAACTCCATGAATACACAAATGAAATACATATTACCGGTTATAGCTTTTGTTTCTGTTTACTGGTTTATTCCCGCCAGTTTCCCTGGTGCCGCTTCTGTAATTGCTATTTATTGGTCGGTCAGCTCTTTGTTTACTCTATTTCAAGAGATCTATATCAAAAAAAGACACATTGGTGGTGCCTGATTTTGATTCTATTCAAGTTTAGTGACTTTTACTTAGATCAAAAGACCAGAAAGACAGGTCTCTTTTGTTTTGAAAGAATAAATAGCTATCTTTTGCGTCTAAACTCATATTGAAAGCATCTATAAGGCGATCGGCCTCATCGTATACAGGCGTAACGCTGTCTATTGTCATGTTTTTGGCGTTAATTTGCCAAATCCGATCGGACAATGAGATTATGCCTTTGTACCAATCATCAGGATAGGTTCCTGAAGCATATTCGGTCGGTTCGGCGCAATAAACTATTTCTTTGTAGAAATTACCCCAAACACATTTATCGGCCAAAGTTTTGACGGTGGCGCTTTTTGGTGTGGTTGTACCTACGGTATATATGTTTGTAACAATACCACCATTTTTACCTGTTCCTGAGGCTAGTATATATTTGGCATCCCTACTTACTTTTGTGCTAAGTCCAGTGATTGGTCCCAGAACTTTTTTCCAAATACCAGTTTTTGTATTTACGAAATAAAGAAAACCGTTTTGAGTAGCCGAGCCTTTTGTGTTTATGGCTATTGTATTTTCTTCTGGCCACTCAACGGTAATTTGGGTCAATGGTGAAACGAAGATCTTGGTCAGAGATGTTCCGTCTAAGTTGGATATATATCCTGCCCCCTGCCCCAATTCTTTGGTATACATGAACAATTTGTCACCTTTTGGTGATATTGCATAGTCCAAAATATTTTCTGGCAAATTTTTGCCTTTCAATGAATATGGAGTAATATTTTGTTCTCCGTTTGCCACGGGTTCTGTATTTGTCGCGTTCGCAGCATTTTGTTTTGCTGTAGAAGTTGCTTGTACTACTAGTTGTGCATAGACAAATTTCAGAACATCGTTGTTTTGTAGTGTTGTACCGATAAAAGAAGTAAGGTTTTTGTTCCAGAAGCTTTCATAGACCTTTGGTAATATTGTATTTGATAATGTATTAATCTCGACACTATCCATTTTGGCCTCATAAACATTTCCTCTTCCACGATCTACCCACCTAACTACTGTTGTACTTGCGGTTGTGCTGGCTCCGTATCCACCCACTGGTGTATCACTAAGAAGCCTTAAACCTGGAGTTTTGGTTGTATCTTGTGTGGTTGATGCCAAGTTTGGCTCTGTTGTCTGGTCTGTTGGGATAGTGGTAAAACCGTTGGTATTGGTGCTCGAAGTCGAATTGTTGCCCCCAATAGGGCTGAAACCGCCTACAGGAAAGGTCCCAGAGGTTGGTTCCGTTGGCAAAGTATTACCAGGGCCGTAGAAGAACATGTACCAGTAAACCGCTCCGGCAGAGGCTAGTAGTAAGATAACCAATATTATAAATACTTTTTTTGTTTTGTTCATTTATTTTAGACCTTTTAAAACTTTTGTTTCTGAAATCATGTTTTCAATTCTGGTTATTTCTTGTTGCAAACCATCTTTATCTTTTAGGTTTGGATATTTTGTGTTTAGTTCGTTTTGTACAGATACTAAGGCCTGCTCGATTTGATTTTTTGTTTCCCTTAACTTTCTGTTTACTGTCAGGTCTGCCGTTCTGAATGTACCATTCAGGTCATAAAAATAACCAGCAACAAGCGGGGGGTTACCCAAAATATTTGTTTTTATACTACTCAGAACCAAATCTATTTTAAGTAACTCTGTTTTTGCTGTTGCAATAAAAGCGTTTTCGTTAATTGCTTTGTCGTTTATTGTATTTACATAACCAGTACCAGCCCTATTAGCAGCTTTTTGGATAAGATTAAGTCTTTCTTTTTCAATTTCTGTTTTTGCTACATCTAAACTTTTTATTCGACCTGGTGTATTAAGGGTGGAATCGTCCATTTTTATTCTAATTATGTCATTAAAAAGTTTTTCAGAACTAATATCGTCAGCTGTTGATGTTGATTTGTTCAGATTACCTTTTTTTTCCTGTATCTCTACTTGAATTTGTTTGTATTTTGGATCATTTGGATCAGTCTTTTTAAGTTGTTCTTCAAGCTCCGCTATTTCTTTTCTTTTTGATTCTATGTTTGCTCTTAATTCTACAAGGCTGTTATATATTTCTTTGTCTCGTGCTTTAAAGTATTCTATATCTTTATCCAAACCTTCCATCAACAGATCCATACCACTTTTTGTTGTTAATCTATCTTGCAATTTTATCGTTGGCACCAAAGTGTTTGGTATTTCCACAAATCGTGGGTCGATAGTTCTCATTATGAGATATGAACAAAGAATGAGAACTATACCCCAAATAGCGTTCCAAAATCTATCCAAACTGGATTTTTTTGCGGAAAAAGAGTTGGTAAACATGTATTCTATTCCAGCCCAAACCATCATGGCAACCGCCCAAACAGCGGCCAGGGCTATGAGCAAGTTCATCGTGTACTGAACATAAGTTTCAAAAGTTACAGTTTCTTGCAGGCTACCATTTCCTCCGCTCCCACACTTTATTCCATTCCCTTCTATACAAGGCAATGGCGCCAAAACGGTATAATTGCCGGCGGAGGGCGTTGTACTTGGAGTATCGTTTGCAGAAAAGGCAATAGAATTTGTTATAGATAAAGTTATTAATATTACTAAACCCAGCTTTTTTATAGATATATAATTCATTTTAAAATTACTTAGTTTGATGTTGACTGTTTCGAATTAAATTTTACACCAAAACCAGCGCTCACGCCTTGCAAAATCTCTTTTTTGTTTTCAATGTTTAATTCTATGTTAGAAGTACCCTCTGTTTCTGGTGCTCGTAGAGTGATCGATTCGTTGGAGTTTAGGTCTGTTTGTGAGACTCCGTTTACAAACCAGTTTAGAGAAAGATTTCCAATTCCTGAATTTGGTTTGTTAAAACCAAAAGGTAGAGCCAAAACACTAGTTTCTTTCTCTTTGCCTATATAGAGATAATCTTTTATTGCACTGTTGAATAGTGGTCCATACAGAGGGTCGTCTATATAAAAAGACAAAGAAGGAGAAGTGTAAGATATATTGATGGTACCACTAGCTTTGGCCGTACCGTCTCTAGTTGAAACCTCTACCGTAACCGTGAAAGCTCTAGGAACAATATCACCAACAGCAGTAAAGGTTTGTTTGCCAAAACCGGATTGATCTTCTACTACTCGACTGTTTTTCTTCCATTTATATACGAGACTTTTCGGATCGTACTCTACTCCTTTTGAGTCAGCTAAATGTGGCATTGCAATTAT
>CAYQCS010000003.1:0-3992 GCA_964416105.1 uncultured Candidatus Saccharibacteria bacterium | reverse complement strand
TCCAACTCTTTCTTGGCTTTATTTATTTCCATAACCTGAGCGGGATTGGTGGTGATTATCTGATCTTCTGTATACGAAGCAACGATTTTTATGGCTACATGCTTGAGTCCTACGAAAAATATTCCCTCCCCTACATCAGATTCTAGAAGCAAATATTTTTCCTCATCGGTAAGATTGAATGTTTGTTGGATATGATCTATTACCGTTGGCGACTGTTTGAGCAGGATCTGAATAGAAGAGTTGGTCAGGATTGGTAAGCCGTATGGAGATTTGAGGAAATCGTCTACATCTTGAGTGATTGTGGCCAAACCAAGGAAATATTTTCTTCCTCTTTTGGCCAAACCATAAAGGAAAGAGGCGGTATCTTCCGATTTCATCATCCACCAAGCCTCGTCGATGACCAGAAGTCTCTTTTTCAGATTCTTTCTAACAGCGTTCCAGATATAGTGAGTGACGATGTACATGGCTACCGGCTTGAGCTCATCTTCCATGTCTCGTAAAGAGAAAACAACAAAACGGTTGTTTATATCAACATTGGAAGGTCTGTTGATAAAACCGGCCCAAGTACCTTTTGTGTATTTCGATAATCTTTGAACCAATGAATCCGCGCCTTCCATTCCAGCCAAAACCAATTCGAAATCAGAAAGAAGAGGCGGTTCTATATTACGGAAGTTTGATTCAGGAGTTATATCTTTCAAAGCATATGTCTCTGTAATAGCTCGGTCGATAATAGCGTCTTCTTCTTGAGATAAGCCACCAAGCATGATTCTGAAAAGGCCGACCAAGTTGATGATATTTGAACGCAAGACATCGCTGGCAGATTCGTCTTCTCTTGGTACTGGCAAGTCAAATGGATTGATGTGGTGTTCAGAATTGAGAGAAATGTTGAAATATTTTCCACCAGTGGCCGAGGCCATATATTCGTACTCTTTTTCTGGGTCAATGACGATTACATCGGTATCGAACATCAAAGTTCTCAAAATCTCTAGTTTGGTACAGTATGATTTACCAGAACCAGCCACAGCAAAAGTGACGGAATTGTAATTTTCTAGGAGAAAACGATCAAAAAGAACTAAAGAAGAATTGTGACGGTTGATGCCGTAGAGTATTCCTTTATCAGAAGTGAGATCGAAAGAGACGAAAGGAAAAAGAGATGAAAGTGGTGAAGAATTGAGTTTGGAGTGGACCAACAACTGATCGTCACCCAAAGGCATAACACTTTTGAAACCTTGTTCTTGCTGGAATAGGGCCGGTTTGACATAGACAAGCTTTGATTCAAGAATAGATTTTATTTCAGATTCTAGTTTGTCTAGCTCATTTTCAGAATCTGCCAAGATTGTGATATAAACGCCAACATCAAAAAGATGTTCTTGTGCTTGCATAAGCTGATCGCGTAAACTTTCCAGGTCTTGGTAAGCGGTATCTAGAGATGGGTCGCGAACCAAGCCCTTCTCTTCCCTGCGAGCGATCTGGCTTTGGACTTCGGCGACCTTTTTTTGGAAATGACGAAGAATCTTGGCGGTATCTACTGGATGGATAAAAATTGAAACATTAAAAACTTTATCTAGATTTATTATCGGAGCGAACCAACCTTCTTCGACAAAACGTGGATATGAAATTACGAAGAGAGTTCTACCAACTTTTTCACCCAAGTTGAGCTCTTTAGGGCTTATTTTGAGAGCAGAAGGGGCAATGATGTCTCGTAATTCCAAAACTCCCGCCTGATATATATCTTCGGGTAGTATCGATATTTTTGGCTCATCTTTTTTGCCTAATAGTTTTGAAAATATAGACATATTATGTTATTTGGATTGGCTTTTCTGTCTCGCCCGGATTGAAAAGCTTATAATACAATTCTACCACCTCTTCTGTTCCTAGCTCTGCAGTACGAATACCACAACGAACTAGACCCTGCTCTACCACAGCCACTCTTTGTTCGAGTTGACTTCGATACTCTCGGAATGATTCGTCTTCGCTTTCTGTTTGATTTTTCTTTTTTCTTGAAATGAGATTGGATACAGGATTATTGGAGATATCTATGACCGCCGGATCATAAGGAACAACTATAAAGAAGCTTTTTGACATAATATTAGTATTTTCAACGAAAGTCTTGACGAAATCTATATATTCTCTGACTTGAATTTTCATCAACTCGCTTACCTGGTCTTTGTAACGATCTTCCAGTAATGCTACATACGGTCTTATATCTAGTTTTCTTGATTGAATAAATATTTGCACAGAAAAATCCAAAGAATTGAGGAAGTTTTGGAATTGCATTATTATCGAAGCTTGTTCGTCCTGAGATTTGAGAGCGAAGTTCAAAGAAGAAGCCAAAACAATACTTCTCATACCTCCGTTTTTGAGGATGATGACACCGTCACGAATCTCTTTGATCGGTACGAAGTCCTGGGTTGTTTTTGATGAATTTGCCATTTTATCTTTGGTTTTTATTGGAATAGACGCTTTCTTTTATGTCCAAGCTCCAAGTCAAATCCTTTAACTTGCTATCAGAGACCTTCGGTACCATAACCGAAGCGTAGTTTTGGTTATTTTCGGCGCCCGTGTTGCCTTTTTTGGAACTAGATTGTTGCCCTTTTCTCCACATATACAACTTGTCACTAAAATAATAATGAAAAGCTGATTCAACAATGTTTACAAAAGGCTTATTATTTATTTTATAGAAAGCGAAAGTACTAGAAATCAACATTATTATAACTATTGGCACTATCGATAATATGAAACTATCCAAAAATACATACACAATGAAAGATAATCCTCCCCCTCCAGCCATATAGATGAACTGCTTGAGAGTCAGTGGTCCGAAGATTTTATCTTCTATCTCTATAAATTGAGGAACTTGGAAACGCATTTGTATTATTATAGCTTATGTTCTACTTTGACGCACAGTTTACTCTACGGGTTCCCTGTAAGGATCTATCGAATATGGTCTGGTCTTGATTTGTACTGGGCTCACTTGCGCTTTTGGTGTTTCGGGAGGTGTTTGAACATTTGATGTTGAGGTCTCTGTTATTGGCTGGTTTTGCGCTTGAGGAATTTCCGTTGCCGGTTGTTTTTGTATTTGAGCTACTTCTGTTTCTGATTGTTTCTGTTCATAAGGAACTGTTGTATTTGAAGGTGGTGGCATTTCTTCAGGAATATTTTTTTCTATTGTTGGTCTTTCTATAATCTTCGGCCATTCCTTCTTTTGTACAACTTGAGGCGTTTCTACTTTTTGTTCTGGTTCTTTCTGATCATTTGGCTCTAAAGACAGCGGTATTACGGTTTCTTTTGTTGTTGCCAAGTTCGGTTGTGGCTCAGTAACATTTAAGTTTAATTCAGCTACGCTTGGTTTATATAGTTCTGGTTCAACAATATTCAACTTTGGTTCAACGATTGGTTCAGCAACTGGTTTTATCTCGGCTTTAACAATAGGTTGTTCCGGAACATTGCTATTTACTGGATTTGCGACTTTTTGTGGAACAGTTTCGATTTTTTGCGGAACGGGTATTGCTTGGCTTATAGGTATATTGTTCTGTGTGGGAGGATTTGGTGGAATATTTGGTTCTGGTTCCGTCGAATAACCAGGACTATATGGTTTGTACGATGAAGTTGGTTGTTTGAAACTGTTTTCGGTTTCAATAGTGAAATCCCCTGCTTTTTCTAGATCAGCGTGCGATACAGGCTCTCTCGGCGCGAAGCTATTAACAGGGTTGATCTTATTTGGAGTATTTCTAAGAGTAGATTCTATTATTTCTTTTGAACGCAGTTTGGCTTTCAAAATGTTTGATTCTTCTTCTTGTTTGACTTTTTCCTTTTCAACCAATTCTTTTACCTGAGCCAATATTTCTCTGTTTATATCTTCGGTTATTTCTCTAGCCTCTTCGACAGATATTTCCGCTTCTTTTACAAGGGTTGTAACGAATTTCTCTGGAGGTAATAAACCAAGAATTACATAACTTGTAAGATCAAAAAGAGATTCCATTTGATCTAGT
>CAYQCS010000002.1:16180-18224 GCA_964416105.1 uncultured Candidatus Saccharibacteria bacterium | reverse complement strand
TGTACTCACATATATTTTTAAACATTTTATTTGGAGCTCACACCCGTCGCCATCATTTGGCGCAAATGCGAAATCTTTGGGTACACTAATATAAACATGACTATTCAAGACAATATTTCGCTTGCGTCTTATACGACCTTCAAAATTGGTGGCAATGCCAAGTTTTTTGGTATCGTAAAATCGGAAAAAGATCTTATTGAAGCTGTTGAATTTGCCAAAAATAAAAATATACCAATTTTTGTTATTGGTGGCGGTTCGAACCTGCTCATCTCTGATAATGGTTATTCTGGACTGGTGATCAAGGTTGAAATCTTGGGTATTACTTTTGAGGACAATCTGGTGATAGCTAATGCTGGCGAAAATTGGGATCATCTAGTCGAACAGACTGTCGATAATGGCCTATGTGGTTTGGAAAACCTGTCAGCTATTCCTGGTACAGTCGGTGCATCTCCAGTGCAGAACATTGGTGCTTACGGTGTCGAGATCTCAGATCTCATTCAGTCGGTTAGGGCTTTTGATACAAGAAGTGGGCAGTTTGTGGATATTCCCAAAGAAGAGTGTCTGTTTGGTTATAGAGATAGTATATTCAAAAATCAGAAGGGCCGATTTATTATAGCAAGTGTAACTTTCAAGCTAAAAAAAGATGGTTCGACAAATGTCGCATATAAGGATCTTAAAGAATATTTCTTGAATAGGGGCGTTGTCAGGCCGAGTCCTCTTGAAGTACGAAATGCTGTTATCGAAATCAGAAAACATAAGTTGCCAAATTGGCAGGAATGGGGGACGGCGGGGTCTTTTTTCAAGAATCCGATTATCTCTATTCAGCAATATCTTGATCTTAAACAGAAGTATCCCGATCTTCCCGGTTTCCCTGACTGTGAAGGCAAGATCAAGGTTTCTTTGGGTTGGATCTTGGATAAGGTTTGTAATGCCAAGGGTCTAAGCTTCGGTAACGCTTTTATTTACGAAAAGCAGGCCTTGGTCATCGTTACCAAGCCTGGCGCAAAGGCGTCCGAGGTCGTCGAGCTGTCTCGCAAGATTCAAGGTCTGGTCTTACAAAAAACGGGAATAAAGATTGAGGCGGAGGTGGAGTGGGTGAATTAGGTTGCGGGGGGGGTTTCCTTGAGGTCAGACCTCGGGAAAAAAGAAGCCCCGCAGGAAGTGAGGCTTCTTTGCGGGGACGGTTTCCTTGAGGTCTGACCTCGGGACAAATGTCTATTTAGTAACAAGCGCAGACCAAGCTTCTATCTCTTTTGGTTTCAAAGGTTGTGAACCTATTCTACAAAGTGGACATTCTGATTGTTTCCACTGCGGTGCCTCATGCTTTATGAGTGATGTTATTATTCTGTTGTTTAGATGTATTGAACCAGACCGATTGACAAGGATACCAATAGCATTTTCAACAACACCTCCAGCCTGTTCAATTGCTTTGCAGGTCAATTCAACGCTATTGCCTGTAGTCAATACATCTTCAACAACCAACACCCTTTCTTTTGGTTTTACCGAGAATCTTCTAAATGTCATTCTCCTTTCGCTTGTAGTAGAATTTTCTTTTTCTGTATAGCCAAAGAGACAATGATGTTTTGAATTTTTTTGTGACTTGTTTATATTCAAGGCAATATTGTAAGCAATTATTATTGCTCCCATTGCCGGTCCGACTACCCGATCAACTTTTGTTAAATCAATAGTTCTTTCCAGCAATCTGATCAAATCTAAACAAGCTCTTTCTAAAAGAACAGGGTTCTCAATTAGACGATCTGTATTGAAAAATGTTCCAGAATGTAGACCAGAGGTTAGAATCACATGAGGATGTTCTGGATTGTTATCATGAATCCAAAGCGCGCCAACATTTTGATATGTTTCAAGCCAAGAATCGTTTATTGTTTTCATTTGGTGATCATTATCTTGGTCTATATTATCATTTTTGTCGGGATGTTCCACATCCCCCGAGGTCAGACCTCGGGGAACCCCCGCTCGCCCCCGCCTCCAAAATATGCTAAAGTGGCCTTATTATGTCATTTTTGGACAAGTTAAGAGGTAATAT
>CAYQCS010000002.1:0-16080 GCA_964416105.1 uncultured Candidatus Saccharibacteria bacterium | reverse complement strand
AAATATGCTAAAGTGGCCTTATTATGTCATTTTTGGACAAGTTAAGAGGTAATATTCATACGCGGGCGCTCAAGGGCTTCGAGCCTCTTGTGGCAAAGATAAACGCTCTTGAACCTAGTATTAAAGCCCTTTCTGATGCCGAACTTAAAGCCAAAACAGGTGAATTCCGAAAGCGCTTGGATATTTCCGAGGACGGGGTCATCACAAAAGAAGAGGTCAATAAAAAACTAAATGATATTTTGCCAGAAGCTTTTGCGGTTGTTCGTGAGGCTTCGCGAAGGACTTTGGGACAAAGGCATTTCGATGTTCAACTTTTGGGCGGAATGGTTCTTAATTCCGGATCTATTGCAGAGATGAGAACTGGTGAAGGTAAGACTTTGGTCGCTACACTGCCGGCGTACTTGAATGCTTTGACCGGTCGTGGAGTTCATATTGTTACGGTTAACGATTACCTTTCTAGACGCGACGCTGTTTGGATGGGGCAGATATATGATTTTCTGGGGCTGACGGTTGGGGTCATCAATCATGAATCGTCTTTCATTTACGATCCAAGCGCAGTCTCAGAAAATGTATCTGGTGTAGGAGTGGATTCCCGCCTACGCAGGAATGACAAAACAAATCGCAGGGATGACAAAAGAGGACAAGGGAATGATTACAATAATAGTGATAACGGTGGTGGTAAATCTCTCGACAAAGAACGCGATGCGCTTGGTGGTTTCAAGGTTGTGCATGAATATTTGCGACCGGTCTCTAGGCATGAAGCCTATATGGCCGATATCACTTATGGTACCAACAATGAATTCGGCTTCGATTATCTCCGTGATAACTTGGAATATTCTCCAGACCGTCTGCGCCAGAGAGCTTTCAATTATGCTATTGTCGACGAGATCGACTCTATTCTTATCGATGAAGCCAGAACACCACTTATCATCTCTGCACCAACGCGCGACGCCGAAAATACTTATCGTCAATTTGCTTCGATGGTCCGGTCTTTCATTAAAGATGAAGATTATATTGTAGAAGAGAAGCATCGCTCGATCTCTCTGACTCCAGTCGGCATTACTAAGGCCGAAAAAATTCTTGGTATAGATAATATCTATACAGATAAAGGGATCAAATCGGTTCATCATCTGGAGACCGCTATTCGAGCCACCGCGCTTTTCCATAAAGACAAAGAATATGTGGTCAAAGACAATGAGATAATCATCGTTGACGAATTCACTGGTCGTTTGCAACCGGGTAGGCGTTGGTCAGATGGTTTGCATCAGGCAGTTGAGGCCAAAGAAGGCGTTTCTATTCAGCAAGAATCACGAACATATGCTTCGATCACTTTCCAGAACTTTTTTCGCATGTATCCCAAATTATCAGGAATGACTGGTACCGCCGTCACTTCCGCCGAAGAGTTTTATAAAGTCTATGGTCTCGAAGTTACTACGGTGCCGACCAATGTAGCGGTGGTCCGCAAAGATTCCAATGATCAAATTTTCCGCACCGAACTCGGCAAGTACAAAGCGATATCAAGAAAGGTCAAAGAATTGCACGACAAAGGTCAGCCGGTTCTGATCGGTACGGTCTCTATCGAGAAAAACGAAGTCTTGTCACAGTTCCTAAAATCAGAAGGTATACCGCATGAGATCTTGAATGCCAAGAATCACGAAAGAGAAGGAGAGATCATCGCTCAAGCAGGTAAAAAGGGTTCGGTCACTATTGCTACCAACATGGCTGGTCGTGGAGTCGACATCAAACTAGGAGGCAATCCCAATACTCCGGAATCTTACGAGGAGGTCAAGAAAAATGGCGGACTTTTCGTTTTGGGAACAGAGAGGCATGAAGCTAGACGCATAGACAATCAACTTCGAGGGCGCGCTGGCAGGCAAGGCGATCCAGGCGAAACTCAATTTTTCGTTTCTCTCGAAGACACCTTGATGCGAGTTTTTGCCTCGGATATGTTGAAGTCAATGATGGGCAAACTTGGCATGCCAGAAGATGAAGCGATCGAGCATAAGTTCATTTCTAGAGCTTTGGAGACTGCTCAAGAGAAGATAGAAGGATTCAACTTCGATGCCAGGAAGCATGTCTTGGAATTTGACGATATTATCAACCATCAAAGAACGACGGTTTATTCTAGAAGAAAAAATTTGTTGATGGGTAGTATAGACGATGTTGAAAAAGAGTTGAATCAGATTATCGATTCTAGCCCTGCAATAAAACCGGCGCCAATGGGAGGAATGTTGAAGACCGTCGATGTGGGGAATGGGTCTGATGAAAAAGAAGAAAAAGAGAAAGTTCATGAAATAGTAAAGAAGAAGATAGAGGAGTTTGGTCGCGAACCATTCTTGCAAGCGGTTCGAATGATCTTGCTTCAGACGATCGATATGTATTGGGTTGAGCATCTGGAGGTGATGGACTACACTCGATCTAGTGTCAATCTGCGCGCCTACGGTCAGCGTGATCCTCTGGTTGAATACAAAAAAGAAGGTTTGCGTTTATTTAAGGAAATGCAAAATGCTATGCGCAATCAGGTCTTACGAATTTTGCCACACATTGTGCCGGTGCAAAACGGTCAACCGGTTGCTGGTAATTCTGGTGCATCGGGCGCATCAATTTCCAAGAACTCTGTTACCGCTTCGGGTATTCAAGCCGATCTGAAAGAAGTCCACGAAAATGCGCAAATCATCGGCGCGGGCGACGGTAGTACCAACAATTCTGTTGCTTCTAAAAAAGAAGAAGTTGGCAGGAATGATCCGTGTCCGTGTGGGAGTGGGAAGAAATACAAGAAATGTCATGGGAAGTAGATCAAAATTTATTTATGATATCTGATATTAAATTTTATTTTGGAATTATTGCTGGATCTATCTCATTCATAGCCTATTTAATATATTTTTATTCTATATTAAAAGGGAAATCAAAGCCAAGCAGAGTTACATGGTGGATATGGGCATTCATGGGAGGTGTTTCTGCTCTAAGTTATTATTCCTCTGGAGCAAGATATACTATATGGTCACCGATTGTAGAATTTATTGGTCCATTCATTACTGCTTTGTTGTCAGTCAAATATGGTGATGGTGGAATAAAAAGGAAAACAGATGTATTTTGCCTATTAGGTGGTATTTTAAGTGTGATTTTGTGGGCATTCACTGGCTCTCCAGAAGCTGCACTAATGTTGAATATTCTAATTGATGCTTTTGCAATATTTCCAACAATAAAGAAATCATATTTACATCCAAAAACCGAAAGCCGTCTAGCTTGGTCTGGAACCACATTTGCTGACTTCATAAATCTTTTTGCGATTGAAAAGATGAAATTTATTATCATAATTTATCCTTTGTGGATGTTTATTGAAGATATAGTTGTTTTGGGATTGTTAGAAAAAGATATTTTTATGTCGAAGAAGATTAAACGAAATAAATAGTTCCGGGATAGGGGATGTGATTTATTCCGAGTTGTTTCGAGGTCATTCTTGAGGTGGGGGGGGATGTGACACATCCCCGGGTTTTGGGGGAAAACTAGTATTGCAAAAAAATCGTGGTATAATCCTGGTATGGTATCAAAAGCTTCATCCTATTTTTTCTTTGTACTATTGCTAAGTGCCTTCGTCGCATCTATCGTTATATTCTTGCCATTTTTGACTCCAGTAATACTCGGCGTAGCCGCTTCTGTTGTAGCATATCCTCTTTATAGGAAATTGAGCAAGGTGATGGGTAGCGATGTTGGTTGGAGAGCCAATTTGGCCGCCTTATTCACGGTAATAATCCTTGTTATAGTCATAGTAGCACCTCTATTTTTCCTCATAAATAGAATATACATTGAAGTACAAACACTTTATCTAGCTCTGACCGATGAAGCAGGTCGTTCCGTCATGATCGATAATCTGAACGCTTTATCGCAAAGCCTTTCTAGTCATCTTTTCAATCTATTCCCAGCCTATTCTTTTGATTCTCTGAATATAACTGAGTATCTAAAAGATTTTCTCGTCTGGGTATTCGGCAATATAGATAAAATCTTTGCTCGAGTAGCGATGATGTTGGCATACACTTTTGTATTTTTACTTGCAATGTTTTATTTCATCAGAGATGGGGCCTTCATCAAGAAAAAGTTCGTTTCGTGGAGTCCTCTATTGGATAAATATGATGAATACATAACTTCGACTTTGAAAAAGGCTGTTCTTTCGGTTTTTGGTGGTACTATAGTTGTAGCTGTTATTCAGGGTATTTTGACAGGAATAGGATTCTTCATTTTTGGAATACCGGCGCCGGCTGTCTGGGGGGCAGTAGCCGCTATCGCTGCTTTCATTCCTGGAGTAGGTACTAGTTTGGTCATCATTCCTGGAGTTATATATCTTTTGATAACTGGTAACACGGCTTATGCTATAGGGCTTTTGATTTGGGGAGCGGTGGCTGTAGGTCTTATCGACAATCTTCTTGGTCCGCATCTTATCAATAAAGGAGTCAATATTCATCCTTTCCTTATTCTTATCTCAGTTCTTGGCGGACTAACAACATTTGGTCTTATTGGTTTCGTCCTAGGTCCTCTCATTCTTGCTTTACTCTTTGCTTTGCTTGAAATATATCGGACGTCGTTTGTTGATATTGAAGACCAGATACCTCAGAAATGATCAATTTTCAATGACCCCTTCTTCGCTCGCTTCGCGAGCTACGAAGGGCAAAGCAATGATCAATTTAACACCTGCGATTCAATTGGTTATTGGTTATTGAAAATTGGTTATTTATAATTACGTTTCGACTACTGATAACTAATCATTAACCCCTAGTTTACTAGTACACCAGTTACCAGTATACTAGCCTCATGGCCTTAATCGATGAAATAAAGTTCCATGCAAAAGCCGGTAATGGTGGGCATGGCGTCGTGCGCTGGAAACATGAGAAAAATAAAGAGTTTTCTGGAGCTGGTGGTGGCAATGGCGGTCCCGGTGGCGATGTCTTCGTCAGGGCTGTTCGTGATATCAATATTCTAGCAAGACACAAGGCTACCAAGTCATTCAGAGCCAATAATGGTGAAGATGGTGCCAATTTCAGTAGACAAGGCAGGAAGGGGGATGATTGCATCATAGATCTGCCGATCGGTTCTGTAGTCAAGAATTTGGATACTGGTAGGACGATAGAACTTTTTCAAGAAGGTGAGATTAAGAAAATCCTCCATGGTGGTAGAGGCGGTCTCGGTAATGAATATTTCAAGGCCTCGACTAATGTGAGACCAGAAGAATCGACTGATGGAAGTATCGGTGAAGAAGCTGATTTTGAAGTCGAACTCAACCTTATTGCTGATGTTGGACTTATTGGTTTACCAAACGCTGGCAAATCTAGTCTGCTCAATGCTCTTACTGATGCAAAAGCCAAAGTCGGTAACTACCAGTTCACTACACTAGATCCAAATCTCGGTGCTTTGCCGGGCGGTTTTATTGTTGCCGACTTGCCAGGGCTCATCGAGGGCGCCTCCGAAGGCAAGGGTCTGGGGTATAAATTCTTGAAACATGTAAAGAGAACAAAGGAACTCGTTCATCTCGTCTCTTTGGAAAATGAAGATGTAGCCAAGGCTTATGAAGAGATTCGAAAAGAATTGGATAAATATGGTAATGGTCTAGAAGAAAAAGAAGAAATAATTTTGTTAACCAAAGCTGATCTGGTAGATAGTAGTACGATCGAGAAAGCTAGGAAAGCTTTGAAGAAATATGGTAAAGAGATTATGGTCGTTAGCGTTTTAGATGATGAGGCAGTGAAGAAGGTGAGGGAAGTGTTGACTGCGTAGTTTTCTGGGATGTGTTTCTATATTAAACCTTCTCTAATAATAACTCGGAACAGGTCGGAATAAATCACATCCCCGAAAGTAGCAACCTCTTTATAACCTCCGGATTAGCCGACCCTTTAGTCGCTTTCATTGCCTGACCGATCAGGTATTGGAGGGAGGTGGTCTTGCCGGACTTATATTCTGCGACTACCTTTTGATTGGAAGCGATGATCTCTTTTATGATAGGTTCTAGTTCGCTCTCATTACTCTTTTGAATGAAGCCTCGTTCTGAAGCAAACTCTTTGAGCTGAATCTTTCCGTTTTTTAATGTTGTTAGTTTCTTCTCATCGTTTACCAAAGTCGACAAAAGATCCTTAGCTCCTCTTGAAGAAAGTTCACCACAGTCGATCATCTCTATTAATTCTTGGAATAGATTGATCGGCATTGGTCCGTAGGTTAGGGAATTGTTATAGAGATTATCGTGGTCGTTGGAGTCAATCGTGGCGGGTGAGTTATTGGCGGACGCTAAGTCTTGATTGTTGTTACCTTTCAACAGACCTAAATAATCACTAAGCAAATAGTTTACTGTAAGCTTTATCTTTTTCTGATCTTTGTTCCACTTCGAAATTATTTTTTCAAAGTATGAAGCCAGAAGGGGAGATTCGACAAAGATTGCAACCTCGGTATCTGTAAGTCCGAATTCTTTTTTGTAGCGTTCTCTTTTTGTCCAAGGCAATTCAGGGATTTCTTTTTTCAAAACATTTGTACTGAATTCTGGTATCTCGCTAATTTTGAGTTTTGGTATATCCGGGTCAGGGAAGTAACGATAGTCGTGCGAACTCTCTTTGCTTCTTTGAGAATAAGTTTCTTCTTTTACATCATCCCAACCTCTAGTCTCTTGAATAACTTTGTCACCATTTCGAAGTAGGGAAGATTGTCTCTTAAGCTCGTACTCGATGGCGCGCTCGACTGAACGAAAAGAGTTTAGATTTTTGACTTCGGTTTTGGTGCCGAACTTACCGGCTTTGGTATCTGTTTTTGTTGCAACCGAAATATTGGCTTCGACGCGCATCTCACCTTTTTCCATGTTGGCATCGCCAGCATTCAAATATCTCAAAAGTAATTGTAATTCTTTTGCGAAGACGACAGCAGTCTTGGCGTCGTGGATAACTGGTTTTGTCACCAATTCCATAAGAGGTACTCCGGAGCGATTGAAGTTGATCAAACTATTTTGATGGGTGTCGTGAGTGGACTGAGCCGTGTCTTCTTCGAGATGAATTCTTTCTAATTCGACACCAGCAAGATTTCCATCTGACACTAGAGGAAATTTGTATTGAGAGATCTGATAGCCTTTTGGTATGTCGGGATAAAAATAATTTTTTCTATCCCACTCAGTGAAGTCTGCAATTTTGCCACCGACAGCAATTCCAATTTTGATAACATTTTTTATTGCCTCTTTGTTCAAGACAGGAAGAGTGCCAGGATGAGCGAGACAAATCGGACAAATATTTTTATTTGGTTTTTCTTCATCCGGATCGTTTACACACGAACAAAACATTTTTGATTTTGTCCTAAGTTCGGCATGGATCTCCAAGCCGATAGTAGGGATATATTCTTCATTACTCATATATAGTAGATTAGCAGAATTGGAGCTAATCTGACAAATGTTGAACGATCAATTTTTTGACTTCGTTTTTGGTGTGTCTGACACCTTTGCTAAGTTCTATATCCATAAGTAGTTTTTCTATATCTTCAATATTGTAGACTCTGTAATTGTTGATCGGATGTCTGGAGGCAGGGAATTTGCCACTATTATCCCAGTTGCGCAAAGTCAGAGCACTGACCCCTAGAATGGCCGAAGCCTGCTTGATTGTTATGAGTCTAGGTAAAGAATTTGTCATATTTTGATGATATATAAACCTTAATAAACATTATTATATAGTATTAATCCTTATAAAACAAAAGATAGAATTGGGGATAAATAACTTATTTAGCTATTAATGATTATTAACCATTGTTTTTTAGTTAAATATCCTGATTATTTTTATGAACGATTGCACTCACTTAGTAGTGTGACAAATTTTTTCTGTTACTATTTTTCTCTTTAGTATATTTTCGTACAAAATTACTATACAAAATGCGTATAAACGCATTTTAAACGGTCGTGCACGGTTACTAAAAAGTTTGTTTTGTTGATAGTCTGTGTATCTTTGAACAACCTGCAAATTAAAGATCTAGATGATTTACGGAACGTTTTTAGTGTCTAAGTTCTGCAATTAAGGCTTCAAAAACCTACATCTCGGATGGGTTATTTTTAACCATCCCAATCGTCTAGTACCTTCAAAATAGGTGTAATCTAATTGTTCTGAATTTACCTAGAGCATTACAAATAATAGAAAGACTTTTTTTGCATGATCTCCATCGATACTTTTCACTTTTATCACCTCATCTCTTAAAACTCAATTTAAGAGTTTTAAGAGGTTGCACTTCCCGAGGACTGATCTTTGGGTGCGGAGAGCTTGCAATGTTTCCTGATGTCTGACATCGGAGGAATGTTGTCCACAGTTTTTAGAATTTTTTCATCAAAACATAAGATATAATTATGTTTGAACAATTATGAAAGATAGCTTTATTTTTGAAGGTAAAAAATACATCTCGGCTAAACGAGCTTCGGGCGTTTCCGGTTATTCTTCTGACTACGTTGGACAGCTCTGTCGTGGTGGTAAATTGGAATGCAGAATGGTTGGCCGAACATGGTTTGTCTCTGAAGAATCACTTTATCTTCACAAAGCATCGATCTCTAGAGAAGAAGCTAGCAGGAATAGAATCGAAAATCTTCGCGGACCAAAACCATTAACAGCCATTCCTTCTTATATACCTCTTACGAAGCCTGCTTCGGTTCCAAGTCCCTATCTTTCTTCTGAAAATGTTGCCGCTGATTCTTCAAAGGCCGACATTATTACAACAGAGAAATCTTCTAATGAAGTCTCTTTAGATTCTTTGAAGTCCGACACCATTACAGATAAAAATACTTTTTCAAAAGTAGACATCGATTCAAAGACGGTTATTGATTCTCAAAAATCTTCTGGAATAAAATCAGACCTAGTAATTCCAGATCTTGCTTGGAACTTTATTGATCTTGAACAAGAAGAAATCAAGAAGAAATATTTGAAAGACGAAAGACCTCTTCTTCCAGATCTTACCAAGAAAATTTCTGCAGAAGTTTCTTCTACAGAAAAATTATCCGCACCTATTAAGTCAACAAAAGTTCCCGCTTCTTCAATTACTCCTGTTTCCACAATTTCAACTTCTAAGGCTGCTTCCGATATTTCCAAAAATATAATCTCTCCGATTGCTGTCGATTCCAAAGTTTCAGCTTCTACAGTTGTATCTATAAGGGGAAATGTTGGAGCCACTGCTACCTCTTCAAATGAAGTTAAGAAACTATCTGATCAAGTAAGAGAAGAATTTAAGAAAGATGCTGATAAGATTAAGTTAGCAAAAAAGCGCAAACCGATAATCACATATGATCAGCTTGCGCGTTCTATTATATTGAAGCGCGTCCTTACTTCGGTAACAGCAACCGCTTTTCTATTTGCTGTAACTCTCTCCTCGTTCAGTTTTCTTAGCAATCCCAAAGTTCAGTCGTTCTCAAGTGATGTACTCTCTTCTTCAAAAACAATTGCCGCCAACACTTATGGAGTCGTAGAAGTGATGGCATATATCGTCGCCGATAGTTACAAGTCAGTAGTTGCTTTCTTCGCCAACCCAGCACGCTTGGCTGTTAATACTTCCGATCAGATCGATCAGGGTAATCAACAGATGTCGAATGACAATACCAATAATGGTTTGGTTGTAACTTCATCGTCAGGTATAAGTGATGCTGATTATCTGATGAAAGAGAAGATAAGGAATTCTTTCTCTGATGAAGTAAAGGTCAATCCAGATCAAAGTGGTACAGCCGGAGTGATCACTCCAGTCTTCCGTGAAGCCACAGGCAAAGATTTTGTATATGTAATGGTTCCAGTTCAGGATAAGGAGGCGGTTGATAGCAATAAATAAATTAAATGGAAAAAGATTTTACAAATATAATAGTCAATAGCCTCTGTACACTCTTGTTTGTCTCTTTTCTCTTTATAATCGCAGAACCAGCGATGACCATAGCTGTTCAGACCAATTTCACAGTATCTCAAATCGTAAGTTCGGAAATTGCTTTTGCTACTCCAGCTTCAGATATAACTCTTGCTCCTTCTATAAATAGCGTATTGGGTGGTACTGCCACAGGTGGTACTCAAGTTGTAGTAAAGACTAACAATAGATCTGGGTATTCGATGACTTTGGCGGCTAGTTCATCTTTGGGGATGATCGGTATTGCCAGTACTACCCAATACATTCCTGCCTATGTTACTGCCACAGCTGGTGTTCCAGATTTTGCTTTTAATGTACCAGCCAATACCGCTTATTTTGGTTATACAGTTGAAGCTTCGACTACGGCCGACTTGGCTACACCATTCAAGGATTCTCTGGGTTCATGCAATTCCGCATCTGGTGGAGATACAGCAGATAGTTGCTGGATACCGGCTACCTCTACAGCATATACCATAATAAATAGAACATCCGAAACAGAAGTCTCTGGAGCTACTACAACCCTTAAGTTTCAGGTAGTTATCAGTGCCAATCCGTCACCAGCTATTCCAAACGATACTTATGTTGCAACTACAACGTTAACCGCTACCACCAATTAACATGACAGAGATAATCATTACAATCTTTAGATTCTTGAAAGAATTGAAACCAATTTTTAAGATTTCTTTATTTGTTTTGGCTACTCTTATCTTTGCTATTCCTGTCGATGCCAAGATAGATATTGTTCTTGAAAAACTTAACGATCAGAAAGCTTTTAATGATTTCGTAGTTGGTCCAGGGAAAATAGAGATGGAACTTGAACCAGGACAGTCTGGTACATTCGAAATATCAGTGACCAACAGATTGGGTACAGACAAGACTTTCACTCTTTCAGAAGAAGATTTCGTCGGCTCTGAAGATCCTAGCAAAACTGTTGTTCTTTTGGGTAATGATAGGAGCCCATATTCGATGATGGATTATATAAGTATTTCTACTACTTCTATCAATATTCCACATGCCAACAGAGCCAGAATCCCAGTAACTGTTTCAATTCCAAAGAATGCTGAACCAGGAGGAGTATATGGAAGTGTCTTGATCGGTACATTGAGCAAAGCCGATGCGGCCTCTCAATCTTCTGGCGTAAATCCGACCAATCCAGTAATTACCAGAATTGGCACTCTAGTTTTTGTAAAAGTTAAAGGAGAAATAGTAGAGAATGGTAAATTGAGTAACTTTACTATAAATAGTGGAAGCAAATTGATATCTGGTCTGGATGCGATCAACTTCCAACTTCTTTATAAGAATGAAGGGAATATTCACTTGAATCCAAAGGGAACAATAACAATAAAAAATATTTTAGGTTCAACGGTTGGAACCATTGAAGTTGAACCATGGTTCGCTATGCCGAAGTCGACCCGATTCAGAGAAGTTATTTGGAGCCCTAACTTTCTTTTTGGTAAATACACCGCATTGGCTTCCGTGGAGCGTGGTTATGGAGATCTAAAAGACGAGCTTAGTTATTCGTTCTGGGCTATTCCTTGGAAAGTGATACTTGCGCTGTTTGTCATCATTGCTCTTATTTTCACTCTGATCAGATACAAGAAATCAAGAAAGGTTGTAGCTGTGATTGTTATTATTCTTTTGCCGATTTTTCATAGTGATGCCGAAGTGATGTCTAGTAGCAATTTCAAATTGGAAAGCGATAGCATCAATTTTGCGGGCAATCGTTCGGCTTCTGGTTCTTATATTATCGAAGATACTTTGGGTGAATTGGCTACAGGTATCTCTTCTAGTACCAATTACACAATGAAGGCTGGGTATCAACAGGTCGGAATTGTCACAATATCAGTTACAGCTGCTTCTGATGTGGTTATGTCTCCGTCTATTGGTGGTCTTACAGGCGGTACTTCCAATGGACAAACTTCTTTTACTGTAACTACAGATAATCCAGCAGGATACACAACCACGATTTCGGCCGAAGGGAATCCAGCTTTGAATACCGCAACAGATAGTTTTGCTGATTATGTACCGGCTGGTGCTGTCCCAGATTTTACTTTTACCAATGCTTCCGATAGTTCTTCTTTTGCTTTTACTCCGGAGGGTACAGATATAGATGATCGATATAAAGATTCAGGGGTTGTCTGTGGGGTCGGCGCTTTGGATACAGCCAATGCTTGTTGGGACGGCCTATCTATTGCAGGGAAGACAATCCTTAATCGAACTTCTTCCAATCAACCAGCTGGTACGGCCTCGACAATAAAATTCAGAGCAGAATCTGGTAGTAGTCATGTGCAAGAGGATGGCGTTTATGTAGCAACGACAACGATTACCGTACTGACGCTTTAGAGGTTGGGGATTGGATCTTGGTTATTGGTTATTTATAAATTAACAATTATCAATAACCAATAACCAATAACCAATTAAATCGCAGGTGTTAAATTGAAAATTGGTTTAGAGATTAGGGGTTAGGGATTGATCATTGGGTATTGAAAATTGGGAATTGGTGTAATAAAGAGAGAGTTAGAGTGAATCAAATGAAGCCTTATAAAACAAACAAAAGTGCAATACTAGACAATAATATTTTGAGAAATATTGTTTTTGGTTTTCTAATCTTTTGTTTTGCCGTCTCTCCTTTATCTTCAGTCTTTGCCCAGCAGTCAACATTCACAACTTCTCTAACCACAACCGGTCTTACAACCTTGCCACCATCGGTGCCGACCAATCTTACCGCGACAGCCTCATCGGATACACAAATCGACTTATCTTGGACAGCTTCCACTCCAAACTATTATCCAATGGCTGGATACAGGATATTTAGAGATTCGGTCTTCTTGGCTACAACCACATCTACTATATATTCCGATACGGGTCTGACTCCAGTTACGACTTATGTGTACACAGTTGAAGGTTTTGATACTTTGATCCAATTATCTGGCCAGTCTGATCCTGCTACTTCTACTACCCAGGCCACACCTATACCTTCTACTCCTCCAGGTGGCGGAGGATCTCGTGGCAGTAGTGGAAATCAGATCATGATTACAGATGTGAATATTACTCCTAGTACAAATGAAGCAACCATTACATTCAAGACAAGTATACCTGCTCAAGTCAGAGTTCAGTGGGGCTTCACCGAAGATTATGAAATGGGTTCTATTCAGAGTATATTTTATGGAACAGACCATTCTCAAAACATCAATGGTCTAAGTTCGGGACTTAATTATAAAGTAAAAATTACTGCTGTTGGTAACAATGGCGCTTTGGCATACTATACAACTTCTTTTGCAACTGTACTTCCTGTAACTGAACTTGGTCCTTTACCAAACCCTTCGAACTTTTTTGCAGAAGCAACCGATAAGGTGATCAACCTGTCTTGGAATAATCCGGAGGATCCGAGATTTAATGATGTTAGGATTGTTAGAACCGAAGGATTTTTCCCGATAGATCAATACGATGGTCAATCTATTTATGAAGGAGACGAAGAATCTTTTGTCGACAAAACAGCCGAGCCAGGTGTCACTTATTATTACGCAATATTCGCTAGAGATAGAGAAGGACAATTTTCTTCGGGTGCTTTGGCGGAAGCGAGGATCGCTAAGCCGGGAGAGATAATAATTCCAACAGAGGGTGATCCATTTTTGGATATTCCAGAGTCAGAGAATGTCGATCCGATGATCAAAGAATTGACCTTGGCTGATTTTGAATTCATTCAGGATGGTAAACTTTTGGCGGTGGTCGGTAGTACGGTAGCAATAGATGGTGGTAAGAATCTTACAATCAGATTGAAATATGACAAAGTTCCAGAGATCCTAAAGACAGTTGCTTTCACTTTGCAAGATCCTAACGATGCATCGAAGGTTTTTCCATTCTTGCTTAGAATAAATTCGGACAAGAGTTACTATGAATCAACGATCGGTGCTTTGGGTAAATCGGGTAGATATGGAATGTCGGTTGTGATTTTGGATTATGAAAATAAAGGATTGAAGCGCTTGAATGGGACCCTGGCAGCTTTGGTTTTCTACACCCCGATCTTCGATCTAGTAAAAGATTTTGATATTTTTGGCTTTGTCTTATTCTTATTCTTGATCATTCTTTTGGTCATCGCTGTAATGTTGGTCAAGCATATGATCAAAAATTATGATGAATTCAATCGAAGGACGCGTTCGATCATGAATAGGCCAAATAATTTGCCAGTAGGGAAAATAGTTACTTCGATAGCGATAATCGTACTTCTAGGTTTTGCCTATAAAGCCAATTCTGCTTTTAATTCACAGATCAACTATCAAGGTAAATTGGTAGATTCTAGTAATTCGATCGTCGCTGACGGAAACTACAATATGCGTTTCAAACTTTATACCACGCGCACGGGTGGCTCAGCCATTTGGACAGAAACTTGGTGTAATACTTCCGATTGCGCTGGTACAGGTACAGGAACAGACGATCGCATAGCAGTAACTAATGGTTTGTTTAGTACAATGCTTGGAAGTACTACAGCGTTTACGGGAGTAGATTTTAATCAGACTCTTTATTTGGGTGTCGAGATTGGTGGTTCTGGAGCTACAGCTTCTTGGGATGGGGAAATGTCACCTCGTAAAATTATCGGTGCAGTCCCAGCGGCTTTTGTAGCTGAAACTGCCAATACTTTGTCTGGGCTTAATTCTACTCAATTCTTCCGCACCGATACTCAAAACGCTACTTCATCTTCTTCTACATTTTTGAATGTTTTGCAATCTGGTGCGGGTAAGATTGCAGAATTCTTCGGCACTGCTTCACAAAGTGTTATGGCTCTGCTTTCAAATGGAAATGTGGGGATTGGGACAACGACGCCGTATGCAAAGTTGTCTGTAGCTGGTGAAGTTGTAGGACGAAATTTTACCGCCACCTCCACCACCGCTACTTCTTCTATTATGGGAGCCCTTGGAATTGGTACAACAAATCCCGGCTCAAAACTAGAAGTCGTTGGAGATATTATTTCCAAAGGAACAAGTTGGACTGCAAGATCTGCAGCGGAAGCAAACTCTTGGGCATCTGTTACCTATGGTAATGGTTTGTTTGTAGCTGTTTCTGCCAATGGCACAAATGGAGTGATGACCTCTCCTGACGGTATCAATTGGACAGCGAGATCAGCAGTAACTGATACTTGGAGAAGTGTAACCTATGGTAATGGAATGTTTGTTGCTGTATCCAATGCGTGGGGTGGTGCCAATCCAATAATGACATCTTCTGATGGTATAAATTGGGTACGCAGATCTACTCCATATACACCAGCAGGTTCTTGGTCCTCGATTACATACGGTAATGGAAAGTTTGTTGCTGTATCCGAAAGTAACTCCTATCCAACTTATTCTGCTGTGCTAGTGTCTTCTGATGGTATTAACTGGCAAGAGGTATTTGTACCATTTGATAGTGCTTGGGAATCTGTAACTTATGGAAATGGAACCTTCGTCGCTGTTTCTTATGCTGGTGTAAATCAAGTTATGACCTCTCCCGATGGTATCAATTGGACAGCTAGATCTGCCACAGCCCCAAATTCATGGTTTTCTGTAACTTACGGTAATGGTCTTTTTGTTGCTGTCTCTACCGATGGTACAAATAGAGTGATGACCTCTCCCGATGGTATCAATTGGACCGCGAGATCTGCTGCGGAGGCCAATTCTTGGAACTCAGTTACTTATGGTAATGGTTTATTTGTTGCTGTTTCAAGTAGTGGCACTAATCGTGTTATGACTTCTCCTGACGGAATAACGTGGACCGCAAGATCTGCTACTCAAGCAAACTCTTGGTCAGCTGTCACTTATGGTAACGGTACATTCGTTGCAGTCTCTTCTGATGGTACTAATCGTGTTATGACTTCTGGTAAGAATGATCAAAATGTTTTAGTTCACAATAACACCTACCAAGGCGGTATGAATATTTTTGGTAATGTCGGCATCAATACTTCTACCCCATACTCCAAACTCTCTATCTGGGGATCAAGCACAGGAACAAACAGACTCTTTGAGCTTACCAACTCTGCTTCAACAACATTGATGTCAATGTTAGAAAACGGTACAGGGTACTTCTTGGGTAACGTCGGCATCGGTACCACCTCTCCATACGCCAAACTCTCGGTTGTAGGTCAAGTTGTCGGTCAATACTTCACAGCCACCTCTACCACAGCTACTTCTACACTACCAAACCTCTCTCTTACAAGAATGTTATTTGGTTCAGATT
>CAYQCS010000001.1:17526-24768 GCA_964416105.1 uncultured Candidatus Saccharibacteria bacterium | reverse complement strand
CGCCAATAATCCATGGCTTCGTTTTCGCCTCATATTTCAAGGTCCTCATTTGGTCAAAAAAACCGAAAATGACCTGGAAATAACAAGTCACGGAGAACATATCAAAATCTCCGTAGTGGCCCCAAAAGCCACCCAATAGAGCTCGTCCGTCGCAAGGCTGACGATCTCTTTTTTAAAGCAACTTAATTATCCGAAACCAAAACAACGAACTCCCCTTTTATTTTTTCAGGATTAGATTCAAGAATATTTTTGACCTCATTTGCCGTACCAGATAAGACTTCTTCGTAGATCTTGGTCAATTCGCGACAAATTGTCACTTTCTTATTTGGACAATGTCTGTCTAATGATTCCAAAGTCTTAATTATACGATGAGTTGATTCATAAAAAATCATCGTTCTTTCCGACAAAGCAATCTCCTTGAATAAAGTCTCTCTACCCTTTTTATGAGGCAAGAAACCCAAGAAAACAAATTCTGAACAAGGCACTCCAGCAATCGCTATCGCAGATATCAAAGCCGAAGGTCCAGGAATAGTATCTATCTTTATCTCACCATCTTTTATTTCCGCATTCAATTCTTGCCTTAAATACCTAACCAATTCCATACCAGGGTCAGATACACCCGGCGTGCCCGCATCGGATACCAAAGCCAAGTTCTTGCCTTCCTTCAACATATTCACAATCTCCTCTTTTTTAGATAATTGACTATGTGCATGATAAGAGATCGTTGGTGCATTTATTTCATAATGATTCAGAAGTCTTTTGGTCACTCTAGTATCTTCGCAGAGAATAAAATCGGCCTTTCGCAAAACCGAAAGCGCGCGAAGTGTGATATCTTCTAAGTTACCTATTGGTGTTGCGACGATAGAGAGTGTTGACATGGGTTTTCAAAAATTAACTAACCGTCAATTTTAGACCTAAACCAGATGTGATTTTCTTAAGAAAAGATAAGGTTGGGTTGGTTCTACCAGATTCGAAACGAGCAAGAGCGGATTGGGCAACACCGATCTTTTTTGCCAGCTGTTTCTGTGTAAGTTTTTTCTCTATTCGAGCTTTCACCAAAGCATTGTAAATACCAAACTCTACAGCAAGACTATCGTAAGCCCTTTTGTTTTCTGGGTCTTTGAAGAATTCTTCTCTAAATTGTTTATGATTTTTCATATCAAGAATATAACATATGTGTTATATTAAGCAAGTTCAATTTCTTTCTGAATCTTTCTTGCATATCTAATATCATTCAGACTAATCTTCCATGCCTTCTTAACAAAACCATGAACTAAGTATGCTTTGTTGTTGTGAAATATATACAATATTCTAACTTTTATTTTACCTTGTATTCTTAATTCAAATAGACCCTTACCCAAACTTTTTGAATCTGGCATATCCAATAAGTTTCCATATTCCTCTAACAAATCGATAGTATTAACTACTTTTGTAGCTAATAAATGATCGAGATCTCGTATAAACTTCTCAAGTTTTTGACTGTAATAAATTATTTCCATGGCGCCATATTACAACAGTGGTATTCGTTTGGCTAATAACAGTTGAACTAACACAACATCCCACAAGACTTGCGCCAAGAGGCAATTAACTTTAGACTGTGGACATGACATTAAATGAACACAAAATCATATATATTACTCGAGAAATAGAAAGGGCCCTGGGTATGCCTCCAAATCAAAATTTCATTGTTATAACCAATAAAACCAAGTACGGAGAATATATCAAGCAACAATATCCTGATTTCGTACACTTAATCGAAAATAATGGTAAAGATCTGCTAGGTACCACAGAATTGATATCCCATCCGGAAACAGCAAAAATAGTCACACCGGACTCAAAGATTTTAGTCTTCAAAAACACATTGAGAGTCGAATCAGAAATTAATGCCAAAGGCTGGAAAATTGTAAATCCAAAGTACCATTTGTCAGAGAAAGTTGAAAATAAGCTTTCTCAGGTTCGTTGGTTAGGAGATCTGGCCAAAAAATATTTACCCGTCCATACAGTCAAACTCACCAAACAGATCAGCTGGAAAAACGAACCATTTATCATCCAATGGGCCCACGGTCATACCGGCGACGGAACCATTTTGGTAAAAACTTACGAGGAACTTTGTTCTTTGCAAGAGAAATTCCCAGAAAGAATGGCAAGGTTGACTTCGTTCATAAATGGTCCTTCTTTCACTGTAAATGTGGTCATCGCCAAGAATAAAATCCTTATGGGCAATATCAGCTATCAGATAACCGGACTTCAACCTTTCACCGATAATGAATTCAGCACTATAGGCAACGATTGGGGTTATGCTCACAAAGTTTTAAATTCGAGAGACTTGGCAAATATTCAAGAAATTGTAAGAGATGTTGGAGCAAAATTGCAAAAAGATGGCTGGAAAGGATTATTTGGGATAGATCTGATCATGGAAGAGAAATCTAGGAGAATTTATCTTATAGAGATAAACGCTCGCCAACCAGCCTCAGCCACATTCGAATCCATTCTCGAATCAAAACAAAGAGAAAATAAGGGAATCAAAGGTGTTACTACTTTTGAAGCACATCTTCGAGCATTACTCGATTTACCGATTGACCAAGATATTATCTCAATCGAAGATGGTGCACAGATAGTCCAAAGAGTGACCAAAAATATTCAGGGTATATTCGATGAGTCTCTGAAAGAATTAAAAAACAAAGGCTTCGAGATTATCATTTATGAGAATGTAACATTAAACTCTGATCTAGTAAGAATCCAAAGCGATTTTGGTATTATAGAAAATCACGGAACTCTGAATCAAAAAGGATTACTGATCGCAGAAACTATCAAATCCTCAAAATTCAATATCGAGGTATAATATACGGATGGAGACACGACAACTATCAAAACCAGCAATGGATATAATTGAAGGCTACATCCATTTCAAAATTGGAGAGGCCATCTGTAGTGTCCCCTATTTCAACAATAAATCAGCGAAAAAGCGTGCTTCATTTAGGACATATATAGGCAAAGGTAGTCCAGATGATATCCATGACGAAATAGAAACATTGCTAATAAAAAACCATTTAAAAAAAGACGGACTCAGTAATCAAGATCTAAAGAAATTTCTGATCGATAATAAAATCGGTATAGAGTGTTCTGGTTTTGTTTACTATGTTCTGGAAGCAGAATCTGTGGCAAGAAATCTGGGTCATTTGAATAAAAAGATTTCTTTCATCAATTGCAAAGGGATAATTGGTAAACTTCGATGCTCTATTCGCCCAATAGAAAATTGCGATGTCGAAACTTTCGCTAGTAATGAAAATAGTCGAATAATAGAATTGCAAAATGTGGCTCCCGGAGATTTTATTACGATGACGACTTCTGATTCAGATAATAAAGATCGCAATCACATCTTGGTTATTCATGAAGTACAAAAGGAAAATGGTCAAATAGCTAAGATAAAATATTCTCATTCTATTGCCTATCCAGAAGATGGTATTTACGGAACTGGAATAAGACAAGGCGTCATCGAGATTGATGATGTCGATCTACCAATAACCAATGCCAAATGGACCGAATCCGATCTTAACAAATCAGCAGAACCGCTACTTATTAGAGCCAAAAAAAGCAAGACTGAAATCCGAAGACTTAACTGGTTTTGACAAAAATAACGATTAAATCTGGAAAAATAAACCTTGAATATGTACTCACTTTAGTGGTATTGTATATTCATGCTAACAATACTGGAAGGTACAGCCGATCTGGCTCATATACTAAGTTTTACGATTCTTGGGGCGGTTGTAGCTTTCCTTTGGGCACCTTTACTGTCAAAGGTCTTAAATAATTTCCATATAATCAAGGGTCCTAAATTTGAATTGAAAGATATTCAAGATCGAAACTACAAGAACTCTACCCCGATTATGGGAGGACTTTTGGTTATTATTACCGTGGCTGTCTTGACCTATATATTCAACTGGTCAAGAAGCTTCACTTGGGTACCGATAGGGGTAATGCTTCTTGCGGGAGCCTTAGGGGCAATCGATGATCTTATGAACATTTTCGGTAGAGAAAGACATTCTCGTAAATTTGCCCATGTTCTGAATTTGGTCCGTATTCATCGAGAATTGAAAATGCGTATTTGGTACGCTATCACCTTGCCTTGGGTTGCCTTCAAGAGAATATCTGTCTGGTTCGGCTCCAGAACTTCAAGAGGAATATTCGTCCACGAAAAACTGATCCTTCAATTCATCGCCGGTGGTCTCACTGCTTGGTGGGTCTATTCAAAGTTGGGTCCAGCTTGGCATTACATTTATTTCCCTTTTGGAGGAAGCATCAATGCCGGAATATTCATTGTTCCAGTGATTATATTTATAGTTATGTTTACTGCAAATGCTGTCAATATTGCCGACGGTATGGATGGTCTATCTGGTGGAATGCTCATAATCACCATGAGTGCTCTAACTCTACTCTCTTGGATCAACGGCTTTGGTGAAATAGCGATCTTAAATGCTACTACTTTGGGTGCTCTCATAACATACACCTATTTCAACATTAAACCAGCTAGATTTATGATGGGTGATGTCGGATCACTCGGTTTAGGCGCTCTCTTGGCGGTAAATGCTATGGCCATCGGAGAAACTACCGCCCTTTTGTTTTTAGGTTTTATGTTCTACATCGAAGCTCTTTCGGTAATACTGCAAGTCGGTTCGAGATATCTATTTGGTAAAAAAATATTTAGAATGTCACCCCTTCATCATCATTTCGAACTAAGTGGCTGGAGTGAAGAGAAAACTGTAATGCGCTTTTGGGTTATTCATCTCTTTTTCGTTATTTTCGGATTCTGGTTAGCCCTACACTAATATGAAATATTTGCACTGGAATGAAGAGGTTGTAAAAGATTTTTCTCCCCTGAAAACAGATTTGATGTATGAAAAAGGTTATCTTTTCACTCGCATTGGTAAAGGAGTGATGCAACAAACTCGTTCGCTTAGAATAGATCTGCGAAATTTCTCACTTTCAAGCGAAAATCGCAGAATCTTGAAAAGAGTTCCTGATCTGAAAATAGAGACCTTGGAATTGCCACTAGAGTCTTACGATTACAAAATTGGCAAAATGGCAAAAGATTTTTATGATACAAAGTTCGAGCCCGGCATAATGAGCGTGCAGAAGATAAAAGAGATGCTTACTAACGAAGAAAAAAGCAATTTCAATCAACTCTTATCTTTTGGCCCAGAGCATCATTCTGGTCTGGGTTACGCTATAACCTATGTTAGTTCAACACTGATTCATTATTCTTATCCTTTTTATGACTTGAATAATTCGCCGAAAGATATGGGTTTGGCGATGATAATAAATACAATCCTGCACGCCAAAGATTTGGGACTTAAATACCTATATCTAGGCTCGCTCCAGCGACCGTCTGATGTTTATAAATTACAATTCTCTGGCCTCGAATGGTTCGATGGCGAGAAGTGGAGTACAGATACGGAGGAAGTTAAGAAATTGTTGGGGCAGAAAAGTTAGAATTGATTAGCAGTAAAAGAGCATGCACAACCTTTCTTGCACATTGCCAGAGGCCTAGCCGTGTAGTCACTATTCTTTAGCTACGGATATTCTGTAGTCAATGCTGTGCAAGAAAGGTTGTGCATGCTCTTTTACTCAAGATCTTAAACAGTTTAAAGGAAGTGGCAACATTACTTTTTGTGCGTCATTGACTACAGATTATCTGCTACTAAAGGAGAACGGCTATCTGGCTAGGCCTCTGGCAATGCACAAAAAGTAATGTTGTCACTTCTTTATCATACTCGAGGTGAACCACATCCCGGAATGTTGTATACTGTCTCCATGGAAAAATTGCCAAAAAAGGTTCACGTAATCGGTATCTGTGGAGTAGCAACAAGCGCCCTCGCTATCGCTTTTCATAAAAAAGGAGTACAGGTTACCGGTAGCGATAAGGGTTTCTTCCCTCCTGTTTCGACCGAACTAGAAAAACAAGGAATACCTTTTTATGCTGGTTGGCATCCAGAAAAGATCTTCGGTGGTTCAGATTATGAAGATGGCATCGTGATCGTCGGCACCGCCTCTGGCACCAGCAATCCAGAGATACAATTCGTCAAAGAAAAAGGCATTCCTTATTTCTCTTATCCAGAAATTATCGGCAGATATTTTGCCAAAGAGAGATCGATCGTCTGCGCTGGCACTTGGGGCAAAACTTCTTCTTCTGCCCTACTCTCTTTCATATTAGAACAAGCCGATCTGGACCCGACATATATGTTTGGAGGTGTATCATTATCACATCAAGCTTCAGCCAAGATTACCGATTCCAAATGGAGCGTCTTCGAAGGAGATGAATACAAGAGTTCCCCAACCGACCAAAGGGCAAAATTCTTTCATTACAAAACCACAGATTTGCTCCTATCCGCAGTCTCTTGGGATCATGCCGACCTTTATCCAAAAGAAGAAGATTATTTCAATGCTTTCAAGAAATTAGTGGCTTCACTGCCCCCAAATGGCACTATCGTAGCCTGTGCCGATAGAAACGATGTAAAAGAGATTATAGGCCCATTTAAGGGCAAAATAACCCTATACGGTAGAGATTTACCTATAAACAAAAAGAGTTCTGACTATTTTGGTTACAAAAATATAAAACAGACCAAAAATGGCTTGGCCTTTATTATAGAAAATAATGGAAAAGAATATGAGATAAACTCGCCTCTTTTGGGTCTTTATCAAGCAGAAAATATTACCGGTTGTTTCGCTATGGCTTTTAGTCTTGGAATAGATCCGGGAAAGATCGTAAAAGCAATAAGCGAGTTCAAAGGGTTGAAAAGGAGAATGGAAAAAAGATACGAAGGAGATGTGACAGTGATCGACGATATCGCTCATTCACCCGAAAAAGCTAGATCAGTTTTGAATACTTTGAAATCCGTCTACTCCGGCAAGGTCATAGCTGTTTTTGAACCAAACAGTGGCGGTAGGAGTCGTGAATCTGTAGCAAAATATGATAATGCTTTTTCTGATGCTGATATTGTAATCATACCAAGATTGACCAAATTAAAAATAGATGAAAAAGCTACAGAACAACCATTAGACGGTCAAGAATTGAGAGATACTATTGCCAAGACTCATGACAATGTTATTTACATTGAAGATGATGGCGAGGTAGTAAATTTCCTAAAGAAAAATTGTAAAAAAGATGATGTAGTCGCTTTTCTAGGCTCGCACGGATTCAGAAATATGATTGAAGAAACGATGGGAATTTTCAATGATCAATGA
>CAYQCS010000001.1:10777-17426 GCA_964416105.1 uncultured Candidatus Saccharibacteria bacterium | reverse complement strand
TCATCCACAATCTCCGTCTTAACCAAACCCGCTTGGTCAATCTCTTTTACAAGCAGAGTCATACCACAATGATTGCACTCTATCACCATACCAGAAGCTAGGTTAGGATACCTCGAAAGATCAATGGTGTTTTTACACTCTGGACATATGCATAATGTATTCATGGTTTTTAAATTTTGTTGAAACATATAATCACTTACAAACTAATCAAATAATAATTGGTTATTGATTATTTATCTCGAGCTTGTCGAGAGATTGAAAATTGATAATTCTTCTCTCACCTTCCAATGGTAGCGAAAAAAGTGTAGGATAGCAATATGACAACATTAGAACATTATCCAGAATTTGCCAAAATATTGGGACTGCCAGATTTGTATTTCAAAAGAGAAGATCTGCACAAATACGGTTCTCATAAGAGCCGATCTATTCCTGTAATGATAGATCACTACTTAAAACAAGGTGATCGTCGTTTCGCTATCTCTTCATCAGGTAACGCTGCTTTGGCCGCTGGTCTTTATGTGCTTGAATTAAACCGCGAAGAAAAAGAGCTTGTTGACCTAGATATTTTCATTGGCAAAAATGTGGCCGAACATAAATTAAAAAAACTCAAAGATGTTGCCGAAAGATCAGGCGGGCATATCAGAGTTTTGGTCAAAGAACGAACTCTCCACGCTCTAGCCGAAGCGATAGAAGAAGGCGCCAGGAGTCTACGTCAATCAACAGATGATATTGCCCTTATCGGTTACGAATCATTATCCAAAGAATTGGCAAAAATAAAAGATATCGGTAGCGTATTTGTGGGCACATCTTCGGGCACAACAGCGCAAGCTTTGGCAGAATATTTTCTGAAGAAAAAAAATGTTCAAATACATATAGTCCAGACATCTTCATGTCATCCTATTGCTGATTCATTCGAAAACTATGATGGCCCAGAAGAAAAATCAATCGCCGACGCCATCGTCAGCCAGACAACAGAAAGAAAAGATAAACTAGCTGAATTACTGAAAGAGACTGGTGGTTATGCTTGGGTGGCTACAAATACTGAAATAAAAACAGCAAAAGAATTAACAAAGAAATATACCGGTTTGGATATATCCAACAATAGCGCGCTAGCGATCGTTGGGGCCATGCAGGCAGTCTATCGCAATTGGCCACTAAAAGGTTCCGTAGTATGTCTGATTTGCGGGGACTAAGACATTTTAAGGGCAACGAGATATTTTATCGCATTCTAGTTTGTCATCTTAACATTTTAATCTGTCATCCTAGTGTTTTAGTCTGTCATCCTAGTGTTTTAGTCTGTCATCCTAGCGTTTTAGTTTGTCATCCCCGCGAAGGCGGGGATCCATGTCTAACCGTGCGCAATTTGTTTAAAGAGTAATACAACACGCGTGGTATTACATGGATTCCCGCCTTCGCGGGAATGACACAGGGTAAGCGGTGATGACACAGGGTCGCAGAAATGACATAAGGTAAGCGAGAATTGCAAAGAGAAAATTCAGACAACAAAAAAGACATATCGCCTACTTCTAATACTAAAGACAAACCTAAAGCGCCCTCACTGCTTTGATAAACTTCTCCCCTCTTTCTTTTCGTGAACCATCGATACCGACAGATCCGAATCCGGGACTAAAAATAATTACATCCCCTTTCTTGGCTGAATCCATAGCGATCCTAACCGCTTCTTCTATCGAAGGAGCCGATTTTATGTCTAGATCTTTTATATCCATAATTTTTAATCTTTCTTTAATTGTTCCGCTACCAGGAATAAGTACTAGAGTATGCACATAAGATGGCATTATCTTATAGAGGTCACTGTAAGAGTTACCTAGATCGGCACCGCCGAAGATCAAGATCGCATTTCTATTCAAAGATAAGTTCTTTATAGCAAATTCTGTAGACTTTGGATTAACAGAAAAACTATCGTTATAAAAACCTATATTCTTTACTTTTTTAATAAATTCCATTCGACCTTTTGGCCATTTCCAATTATTTAGCACTTTCTCTACATCGTCGAAGTCTATTTTGAATAAGCTCACAATCTCCAAAATTAAAGCTAGTTTTTCTTTATTTTGGACTATTGTAAAGCCATTAAAATCCCAATCCTTAGGAATTGTTGTAAGTCTTGTTCTGATCATCTTGGCCTTAGGTTGAATGTTGTAAGAACGAATATTGTCAATTATTTCATCACTACCAATAATAAAATTGTTATAGGTTTGATAGGACAATATTTCAAAAGGAGATTTGTCATAAGAATGCTTCGAAGGCAAAGATGCGTAGATCGATATCTGAGGACTGATCCTCATGTTATACAACTCTTTGGAGATATAATCCGTAATTCTAATGATTACGATATCCCCGCTTTTTATTTTCTTCAGACTGGACAAAATACCTTTATTCGAATCTGGATCTAATACAAAAGATTTCTGATCATTCTTGGGAGAGCAGGCTATTTCCATAATTGAAGAAAGTATTGATACAACCGTCGACTTACCACATTCACCCATAACACCGATCACGGTAACCGGCGGCGCTTGTTTGAAAAACAAAGTCTCCGGATATTCGATTGGAACTTGAATATCTCTTAAGAAATTAGCTTTTTTGTCATATTCATGAGACAAGATAATAAGATCCATGTCTAGCAAGTCTTCAGATGGAATAGAACCACAAACATAATTTGCCAAACCAATCGAACGCAAAAAAATCAAGTGATTCTTTATTCTAGCTTCACTTTTCAAATCATAAACACTTACAAAAGCACCTGCTTTTATAAGATATTTTATATCTTCGACCATTTCTCCGTGGTTACCCAGACCTATTACAGCTATTCTTTTATTCTTGAAATAAGCTTCTCTAGACATAAGACCAGTATATGCCATCAATATCACCCTATCAACTTCTTTATTTTTATCATTTCTTGAAGCAAAGCTTGCAACTTGATATGTTCATCGGAAGAATGATCGAAAGATACGGCAAATAGAGATATCTTCTTCATGAAAACACTGTAAAGATCTAGGAAGTAAGTCTGCAAAGTCTTACCTTCTTCATCGCTGATAATATCTTTTTGAAGAAAATTATTCTTATTTAATCCTTTTGATGAAGGTCCATCTAATACTCTAAGAAGTTCGACTGGCCTATTGATACCTTCATAAAGTAACGAACCATGATTCAATACTCCTTCCAAAGAAGGAGAAGCTATCTGATAATCCCGCATTTTGGTTATTTATATAATTATCAATTCTCAATAACCAATTATCAATCTCATGCGATTTAATTGGTTATTGATTATTGGTTATTGGTTATTTATCATTTCTGACCCAAAACAAACAACCACCTAATAATTTGCTTTAATACTTGCAAAAGAATCTTTTGTAATAATTACGTGATCTAAAATCGATATTCCCAAGATCTTGCCCGCTTTAACTAATTCGGCAGTGATATCTTCGTCTTCTTTGCTTGGAGTCACCTCTTGCGAAGGGTGGTTGTGAGCAAGAACAATAGCGGCTGAATTGCATTCTATAGCAGGACGAAAGACCTCTCTAGCATGAATCATATTGGAATTGACTGTGCCGATCGATATAACTTCATCGCGCAAAACGCGGTTGTGGCTATTCAAGTAAAGTCCTCTTAAATGTTCTTTTGGTAAATTGCGCATGTCTTGGAGATATTCGTAGACATCTTTGGCATTACGAATAACAGTAAAACCAGATTCACTACGATCATAGAATCTTCTTCCAAGTTCACCGCAAGCGATTATTTGACAAGCTTTGACTAGAGGAATGTTTATCTCTTTCATTAGTTTTTCAGGACTGCGTTCAGACAAGATAGTCCTTTCACCATATTCACGAATGATCCGATCGGCCATCTCCAAGACATCTTCCTTGACTGTGCCTGTAAGCAGAACAACAGCCAATAGCTCCTTTATACTCAAAGACTCTGGTCCGGATTGAACCAGTTTTTCTCTTGGTCTCTCGATAGACGGCAGGTCATGTATCGTAAGTGGATACTCACGATATTTCTTATCGAGAAACTTCACATTTGGTCTTATTGCATAAGCTTGCATGCGACCATTATACCAGAAAATTAGATAGTCTCCACTAATACAAAATTGGTCTCATTGGCATCTCCAAACGGCATTCCTGCCACGATCACAATCTTGTCTCCCTTTTTTACCAGATGACTATTCAAGGTGGTATCTCTGACGATTTTCATTATCTCATCTGTAGTCTTGAATGTAGGAACAAGAATCGGAAAACAACCATAAGAGAGAGTCAATTTGTTCAATGTCTCTTTCCTATCAGTCATCGCCATGATCATCTCTGCCGGGCGATATCTCGATATCATCCTCGGAGTCCTGCCCTGTCTAGTCAAAGCTACTATCAAAGATGCGCCGATGTTGTGAGTAGCTCTTACTGCTGATTGTGATACAACATCAGTGATACCATGAGAAGCTTCGTATTCTGCTATAGTATCTCTGGTAAACACTTCTTTCTCAACTTTCAAAGCCACCTTCGTCATCACCTCGACAGCAGATACTGGGAAATCTCCAAGCGTAGTCTCTTCAGAAAGCATTATCGCATCTGTACCATCTATAATCGCATTTGCTATATCGGATATTTCGGCTCTGGTAGCTACAGGATTCTTGACCATTGATTCAAGCATCTGTGTCGCTGTAATAACCGGCTTGCCAGCAGAGTTACATTTATGAATTATTAGCTTTTGAACCAAAGGAACTTCTTCGGCCGGTATTTCTATCGCCAGATCTCCCCTAGCTATCATAATCGCATCTGTCTCTTTTATTATTTCGTCTATATCATCTAGTGCTTCTCTGGTTTCTATTTTCGCAATAATTTGAGCATCGGAACCAGCTTTGACCAAAATTTCTCTCAATTCTCTAATATCGGAAGAATTTCTAACGAAAGAAAGAGCAACAAAATCTACTTTATTCTTTATTCCAAATTCCAAATCTTTCTTATCTTTGTCTGTTAATGATTTGACTGACAAATTAGCTCCAGGTACATTGACACCCTTTCTACCAGAGAGACGGCCTCCAGATATAACTTTTGTAATTATGTCATTACCCTTCACTTCTACAACTTCCAATCTTTTTGTTCCATCTTGAAGCATGATAGGTGTACCAGGTTTGACCTCTTTTGGTAATTCCTCGTAGTTTATATGTACTCTTTCTTCAGTACCTTCTATATCTTCTGTAGTCAAGATGAAAGTATCGCCACGATTAAGGTTTATCGAACCATTTTTGAAACTTCCTATACGAATCTTCGGTCCACAAAGATCTTGAATGATAGCAATTACATTTGCTGTTTTATCACAGATCTTTCTTATTCTATCGACCCTCCTTTGATGTTCATCGAAATCTCCATGAGAAAAATTGAGTCTAGCAACATTCATTCCCGCCTTTACAAGTTCTTCCAGTTTCTCTTCACTCTCTGTCGCCGGCCCTATAGTACAAACTATCTTTGTTTTTTTGCCTATATTCATCATATTCTTTATTTCTTATTAATCGGATATTTATCTTTATCGATTATTCTTGTAAAACAGACGTTACCGGCACCGTGATCCCAATTATCACCACCGCGATTGCCATAAATATCATACGACATTGTCGGTGTAAGATATGAATTTGGACTATAGCTTCCACGATTTTCATTGTCTGGAGTCGGTAAAGCAAAATTTGCACAGAGCTCAAAAGAAGGCATCGTGACTGAACTGCTATTATCAGATGAATTCAAAGTTCTATATCCATATTGCTCTTCGGTCTTAGGATCAGTAGGAACCACAAAGCCGTTGATTGGATCGTTGAGATCTGATAATGCCTGTGGTAGACGACCCTTATTCTGCCAATAAAGAACTACTTGCCATTGAATACTACTTAGATCTCCGAGACGTTGATCATCAAATCTAAGATTCCTTTGTTTGCTAGGAGATCCGACAACCAACAAGCCTGCTACGATAGTACCGAGCACTATTACAATACCGACCCAAGCAAGAACAATTCTGGTCTTCACAATTTTTTGATTCAATTCAGGTGATATTTTGGATAAAAGATAATAAGCAAATACCAAACCAGCCACAACTACAACTGCCAAGACTTTGTAAACAAAGCGAATGGATATTTCGCCATTCAAATAAACATTTATAAATGTGATCAGGTCGCCGACGATGACTGCACCAGTTAGAAACAAAGTTAGATATATCCTCCATCTTCTGATCCATAAATCGGCCTTTTCTGGAAACCTACGAATATCAAGCAAGATGAAATATTCGAGAACATATAACAATTGTACAAGGACAACAAGCATCGATACCGGCCAAGCTATGCTATTTGCATAGAAATAACCAGCCATCTTGTCTGGAAAGAAATAATTTATAACACTAACAGCTAGGTTGATAAGAGCGATAACCGAGGCATAGAGCACAACGGTTGCGCTTAAGTGAAAGAAAAAATCTTTCGGCGTTGTTTTTGTGGTATTCATGATAAGTTCATTTTAGCATATTTAGAGGGTTGTCATAAATACGAATAATCTCAAAAAATCCTTTAAAGCGAAGCGAGTCGATGTAAGGTGCTTGCACCGAGCGAGCGAAGCGAGTCGATGTAAGGTGCTTGCACCGAGCGAGCGAAGCGAGTCGATGT
>CAYQCS010000001.1:0-10677 GCA_964416105.1 uncultured Candidatus Saccharibacteria bacterium | reverse complement strand
GCGAGCGAAGCGAGTCGATGTAAGGTGCTTGCACCGAGCGAGCGAAGCGAGTCGAGGTGCTCTGTGTGGGACTTTATTGGAACGGAAATTGTTTGTAAATCCATAAATATCTCATTCTCCTAAATGCGCCTGATCATTCCAAGTCGAGATTACCCACTTGCGCCCAAATCTTTCCTCGCTGTCATATTTAAACACTGATACGCCGGTATTCTCTATTTCAAATCGGGACATAAAACGTACGCACTCCCGGCCATCGAGTTCTTCACCCATTACCGCAACCGCTACGATGATTTTCAGAAAAATACCATGCGTCACGACAAGAATGGCGTCTTCACTTCTAGAAGCCAGATATTCCAAAGCTTTGATAGCTCTCGCTTTTAGATCCTCAAAGTTTTCCTCATCGGAATGTCTGAATCCAGGAATATGGAAATTATCCCAGAGAGCCCGCCATACTTTTTGAGCCTCCGGCGACTCTATGACCTGACCAAAAACTGCCGACGGTTTTCTGCGTTCGGCGAAAAGATCCGAGGATTCTGTCTTGATTCCAATAGACGAACCGATAATTCGTCCGGTCTCGATAGCTCTTTCGAGATTGCTGGTGACTATCGTCTGAATAGAAAGATCCGAGCATCTTTTCGCAAGATACTCCGCTTGTTTTCTGCCTTTTTCGCTCAATGGAGAATGGTTCAGGTTGCCAACCTCACTCGCATTTCCCTCACTTTCACCATGGCGGACAAAATAAATGGTTTTTTTCATGTTCATGTTTATGCTAACACAATTTCATAGAAAAAATAAAAGAGGCAGAAGTGAATCTACCTCCTGAATTACTGGTCTATCCCATACAACCTTCTCTGAGATATGTACGATAGCACATCATTCGATAACAATCCGTTCTGCCTGTTTGCCGAAATGTCATCGCGAATCCGAGTGGAACTGCCATCGATCATCAGCCGCATGACTCTGTTATGAACTGGAAGATCGTCCTGCGAGATCGGGAAACCGGGTCTCTCAACGACGATGAACTTTAAGTTTTCAAAAACCCAATCACCTTTCTCCCATCGCACATGGATAATTGAAGCCTTGTTCTTGCCTTCCGCGATCTGGTCGGAACCAACGATATGCCAGATTTCTCCCAAACATCTAAACATCAACTCATACCGATAATTCGAAGTGAAGACATTCAAGTCGATATTGAACGAGTTCACGACACAACCCTGTAGATTCGCAAACGCCAATTCGACCATGCGCCTGCGATCGGAATTCTCAGCAAAAGACTTATCCTTGCGTTGTCCGCACGGAATGATCATAAGCTGATCTACGCAACCCAACGCCAAGAGATTCTCGGCGACGAGCCTGTGGTGTATTCCGGGAGGGTTAAAGCTTCCCCCGAATATGCCTATTCTTTTCATTATTCACCTCCTTTCTCAAGTAGAATATCGTCAATTAACATATATTTTAGGCCTGATTTTGTAAAAGCATCTATGCCATCAGTTATCCTAAGACACATTGGAGATTCGTGCAAATTGAAACTCGTATTCAATATCGCTGGAATACCCGTAATTTTTCTAAACTCATCTATTATTTCGTAATAGGACGGATTAGCAGATCTTGTGAGAACCTGGGGACGAACTGTAAGATCATATGGATGAATGCCGTTAAAAATTTTACGATACGATTCTTCTCGTGTTTGAAACGCAATGGACATCCATGGACCTCTTATTTTCTTAGGATTGATAAATATCTGATCGCTATATTCATCAAGTATCGTCAAAGCGAATGGCATCCAGAAATCTCTTTTCTTTATCAGTTTATTCAACTCTTCTTTTACGCCTATCATTCCCGGATGAGCCAGGATACTTCTGTTGCCTAATGCTCTTGCACCATGTTCAGATCTTCCTGACATTCGAGCGATTATTTTTCCTTGCGAAAGCATTAGAGCAATTTCGCTTGGTTGTACGTCTCGCTTCACATGAAATTCGCCATATTCTGAGAAATCAAAAGACTTAAGCTCTTCCGAGACATCAAATCCAAGATACAGTGAATCCAATGGGCTTGGTTTTTCCGCATTTAGAAAATAACAACCTCCAATGCATAGTGTCTCATCGCCTCCGGAAGCGCAGATATAGATATCCTTTACGCAAGACAATTCTGACAATATCTTATTGGCTTTAACATTGAGTGCCATACCACCACTAAAAACAAACCTGTCACACTTAAGCTCCGTGCATATATTCGTCACTAGAGTCGACAGACAATTTTCCAAAAAAAGTTGTACAACGCAAGCAACTTCGTCGAATCGTATATCCGTTAGTTCGGTCCTTAAATATTTCCACAAATCACGAGGCATTCTGTCGTGCCGTATGACCATACCATCAACTTTCAGCAATGTCTCGAGTACCGGCAACAAACTCTTCGCTCGCCCTTCTTTTGCGTACGGCGCTAGTCCCATGACCTTGTACTCGTCATTGTCCGGCCGCAAGCCCAGGATAAGAGTCACGAGTTTGTATATTTTAGCAAGATCGTTCTCATTGCTTTCGGCGACAAGTGATAGCCTATCATTTTCAGCAACCCATACGCTTTGCTTCCTCCCATCTCCGCCACCGTCAAGAGTCAAAACTGCACATTTCTTGCCTCTAAATGGACTGGCAAAATATGCATAGTAAGCATGACATGAATGATGATCTAAGAATCTAACCTTTTCCCGCAACACCCCGTAATTTTTAACCAGATAATCGATCTGCTCTTTTTGAAATAACTCTTTATCCAAAGAGTTATCACCTAGTACTTTATCCGAGAGAAATGAAAAATCATAATAATTCTCACGTCGATTGAATTTAGGCTTATCTCTCAATCTCTTTAGATATGACAGCTCAAAATCCTTATCTGATCTCCTCCTATCTTCCGTTTCATAATATTCGCGATAATCTTCAAGTGAGAAATTGACCCTGTGCCTTGCTTTCGTGTAAACGCTCGGAAAGTAATTCGACGAATAAGCGACCATATCATAATCACTCAATTTTGAGTGAGTGAAATCCAAACACCATTTTATTGCATTATAAGGAAATCCTGCATCATTTTTAATTCCACTAAACCTGTCTTCCTCCATTGCGGCCACGATCTTTCCATTAGACATGACGGCACATGATGCGTTGTGGCCTCTGTGAATGCAAAAATATTTTTTATTTTTTGAGGTATCCATTGCTTTGCGCCAGATAGATCAGCGAAAAAATACCTGGATCTACGATGATATTCTTATCATCTCGAAGATTCTCCAATTCTTTCGGGGGCATAATCTTCACATCAATATCTTCCGATTCTTCAAGATGTTGCCCATCCTGTGATAATGAGGTATCGGTCCCGACATAATATGTGACAAAATTATTCGTCATACCAGCGTTCATCGGGAATCTGCCAAGTTGTGTTATTTTTTCGCACGCATAGCCCGTCTCTTCCAACAACTCCTTTTTTATCTGTTCTAGAGAAGAAGATGAGTCAACCAATCCAGCTGGCAATTCTATAACCTTAGCCTCAATAGGTATTCTGTAATTACTGATGCAGACAATATTGCCGTCTTTGGTTATTGGTAATATCACGGCGACATCCTTTTTTGAAAACCATTCCCATCGACGTTCGTTTCCATTTTGGTCAAGAAAACGAGTTGCCATATAAGATGAAAACTTGCCCTTACTTATTATTTCTTTACTGATTATTTTAATCATCGTTTTTAAAATTAGAAATTAGACACTTGCATTAAAAGTTTTTCTGATATTACCATGATTTTAGAAAAAAGTCCCCGACGATGAAAGCCGGGGACGTGCAAGTCCAGTTTCCTAGACTCTAGCAGAAATTCCACACACCCTGCTTACGTTGAGGTAGGCGGGGGTGGACGACGGGTAACCGCCATTCAGTGTCCATACTCCGTATCCCCACCACTGGGCAGAGACAGGCAATATATTGCCGTTCACGGTCTGGATGTGGAAAATGTTCGGCCACGTGTTCGTTATAAGAGGACCGTCTTCTCCATGGCCTTGCTTCTTCAGCAATTGCCAAACGTGACCCAATTTCATGGCGTATCCGTTCCCAAGCTCGTGTCGTATGTCATCATCTGACACGCTTACAGCAAGATCGTAGAACTTGACCTCGCACGGTTCAACGGCTTCCTCAACCCGATCAATCAAGAACTGATTGAAGCCCTGGCCAATGTGCGAAATCTGCACCACAACGTCTTCTCCGGACACGGCAACTCTAAAATGGTCTCTGGCGACAAACCGGCCGGATCCTTCTATATGGGCCGATGTGACTGCAATTAGTTTTTGATTGTTCATTCCTAACCTTTCGTCAAATTGTTTAAGTCTGACTGATATATTACATAGATTTCGATAATAGTCAAGGGTCGGCTATATAAGGTACTAGTTCATTCAGTACTTGACCCTGTGCATGGCAAATATGGTCGAATATGCTAATGTTTTGTGTAATGAAATACCATATAGGAGAAGCTTACGAATTCTACAAGAAATTCATATACAACAAAGAGAAGCAAGCGCTCTTGGCAGAAAGAAAATTGCATATAGCCGGAAGTGTGCCATCTATTGATTGGGAATTATTCGGGGCCATATTAACTGGAGATGATGGTAAAGGTGGATATGGGTCTGATCTTACTAAACACGAGATAAAATCATCTGTTCTGGGTGCAAGTTTCGAATATCAATATCATCTCAACGGAGGAATCCAGAAGTTAATCGATGATATGAAGATAAGTCATGTTTTCATTTCATACAGTCCTGATTACAGAGATATAGAGGTCCGTGTTATCAAAGGAGTCGCCCTCAAAGAAACTTTCAAGGATTGGGAACCTGGCCTCATAGAAAACTATAAGGGTCCGAACCGAAAACAACGTTACCGCCGAAGCATTCCTTTCGGCACGGTTAAGTCAGATGGAAAGCTTATTATGCGTATTGAACACGGCGAACTTGTTCAAGACGAATCGGCTGTTTCAGTGAAGAAATAGTATTCAGATAATTCTTTCCTATCCATTCTAGAACAGGAACACAAACCGCATCACCAAATCCAAACAATACATCATTCAGGGATAGTTCTGGATTTATCTTAAATTCATCAGCTCCCATCAGTCTGGCAGCCTCTTTGCCATTTATCAGACGGGCATCTACACGACCGCGACCTGCCCTTACAATTATCTGTCTTGCGCTTCCTCCTTTAGGTGTTCGTAGGCAACCAGCAATGCCATCAGTGCGTAGTTCTGCAGTTGAAAGAGATTTTCCATTTCTTGTTCTCATACGACGGAACACTGTAAAGTACGAGTAACGTGATTCATTTTTCTTCGTATCTAAAATTAGTTTGTGCCTATCATGCATTTGATTGTAGAGATACTCCGTTCGTTCACTCTCCCACCACTCCGCTTCTGGATCGACTATCTCCTCAAGTGAAATTTCTCTCTGTGGCAAATTGGGAAGTGAATGAAAATACCATTTCAAATCCGAGTTCTCAGAAATGTAGTTGGTGATTTTTTCAGGTCTAGCGTCGGATGATCCAAGATTATGTTGTTGCGAAAGAACATCTGTTGTTAGCCCAGCAACGTCAACAATAGAATTATGCACGCCGACAACAAATATTCTTACCCTGCTTTGAGGCACAAAATTCGCCCCATTAACCATCATAAGATCTACAAGATATCCGAGATCATTTAGCGAACTTAAAACTGCCCTAAGATCCTTTCCTTCATTCGAAGAAAGCAACCCTTCAACATTCTCGATAAGCACACATGGAGGTCTTCCGTCTCCGCGAGTTGCCCGAACCTCTTTCAAGATACGTAAGAAATGCCAGAAGGCGGAAGATTCCCCGGCATGAATCCCTCCCCGTGCCCCGGCTACAGAAAGATCGGTACATGGGAAAGAAGCATGGGCGAGCGTCACATCCGGCACATCTTCTCCTTTGACTGCCGCTATGTCGCTTACATGATAATGGCCGGCACCAAAATGATTCTCATAGGCTGTCGCTTTGTCTTTCTCATAGTCGAGAGCGTAGACGGTCTTCCATCCGGCCTTTTCGAGACCCATAGTGACCAGACCGATTCCCGCAAAGAAATCTGCCACCGTCTTTTCCTTATTCTTCGTTTGCTTTAAGCTCATTGGTAACATTTTATCAGATATCGTTAAAATGGATAAGATGATGTGATAATTATAGACCCTTCGTAAAGGCTGTCAAGGATTATTGCAATATTTTAAACAGTGTGCTATACTTTTCGCATGATACACAAAATCCAGGAAACATTGCTTTCGCTCTCCAAGGAGAAAAATCTCGGACAGCTTTCATTACGACAGATTGGAGAGCTGGTTGGTGGAGCTTCCCCACAGACCATCAAACACCATTTAAATCAGCTTGAGAAGAAAGGGTTAATACGAATAGATAAAGCCAAGGGTCTCATCGAGAAGATTCAGCCTGGATGGGCAGAAACATCCATGAAGAAAGCCCGCCTCATGGTCATACCCGTTCTAGGATCAGCCAATGCCGGACCGGCGGCTATCAACGCTATAGAGAACATCGAGGGCTACTTGCGTGTATCGAGCAATATACTCAAACGCAAAAGCACCGATGGACTTTTCGCTTTACGCGTCAGTGGCCCATCCATGAACAGGGCGTCGCTTGAAGGCAAGGGTATAGACGACGGAGATTATATTGTAGTTGACGGAAACGAGCGAACCCCACAAGACGGAGATATAGTGCTATCGGTCATCGACCGAATGGCGAATATCAAGCGTTTCCATCTTGATCGCGATAACGGTCAAATCGCACTCGTCTCGGAATCGACCCAGAATTTCCCGCCGATCTATATCCATCCTGACGATGATTATATGATCAATGGGAAGGTTGTTCAGGTCATTAAAAAGCCGAAATTATAAATCATAAAAATAACTAACATGGGTTCAGGAACAAATCGTAGACCATCAGATTCGCCTATTATTAGAACGCCTAAGACAAAAGCCGGTAGCGTCGGATCAGGCGGAGGACGCGACACCGCAGATCGAGTTGCTGATATCTGTCTTCCAAGCTTTGACGCTAAGATAACTGCTCACACGCTTGCCAAAACAGATCAAGATGTAACCTTATCGAAAGATGGGCAAATATATTCCATACTGATCCTTTCGGAAAAAGTCGGATCTCTAGATGAAAAACTCTCAAAAATGGTCGATGAGTGCGGTGCTATGGGTGTCAGATACACCGGTAAGGTAGTCATGAAAGAGAGAAATGCGTATGCCAGATTCTTCCGAAAAATGTAACCAGTCGCTATTTTCCCAATCGTGCGAAGTCGGAAATGGAAAATTCGAACCGCACATAAAGGCCGCAGAAGCCTTGTTAGTGAGACATAGTTGCGCTAATCCTTTTCGTGAAAAGATTGTCAGTTGCAAAAGCCCGGCATATGAGAAATTTATTCAGGAAATCGACGGACTGGCTTTAGACAAGAGCCTGTCCACAATTGAAATATCATTACCGTCCTACATACCAATTGTGGATGGACGCGTAAATAAGCTATCACAATTTGCTATACCGAGTCCGGTCATAGGTGTAACCTTGCGCAACGTCATTAAAGGCGGTGCCAAATTCAAGGCCGGAACCTGGCATGAGGTCAAGGAGATATCCTTCAATTTGAGTTTTCTCTTGAATAACGCAATCCGAGGGAAAAAAGCTATTCTTCTTAGTTCGGGCCAAGATGCTCTTATTGAGAATCTTTGGTACGAGCGAGAGGATGTAGGTCTCTTTGAACATCTAGCAGCGATGGGATTCGTTGCAATGACAGGCATTAATTTTTCCATAATCAAGGGTGAGTGCCCGCTTGGCCAAGCGATAAATCATAAGAAAGGTCTTTATTCCGCGTACCTCGCTGAACAGGCTGGCTTGGCTTCAATTCCCCACGTCTATTCAGTGAATGAATTCGATCTGAAGAGGTGGATCGATTATCTTATAAAAAATCCTCAAATAAGGATTATATCGATGAATTGTCAGCTGCAGAAAAGCACGGCGGACATAGATACCGTGGTGACGGCGGTTACCACCATATTAGGCAATGTCCCATCGGATTTACACATTATCTTGACCGGATTCGAACTTCCCCAAATCTACAGATTTGGACGTTTCCTATCTAGGATCCATTTTGCCGACAAAGCGGCGATCAAATCAGCTCAAAGTCATAAAATATTCCGCGTAGATATAGAGAAAGTGCAGATATACGAGGAATTCTCTCAGTCTGATATGAACACGCTAACACCTCACAATATCAACCAGCGTCAGATGTATATAGAACTCGTTAAACAGAAAATCCTTGAGGGTTACAAGATACCTGAAGACATAGAATTATTGTTACGACTTCAGATTACATCGAATCATTCTTCCTGAATGTAGTTATTCGCCTCCTGCGCCTCAGCCCTTTCGGGAAAGTGATGCGCGGACGCTTGGTAAGACAAGGGCGCGTCTACCTTCGCCCGTCACCTCGTAGGTTATTCGCGCCTAGCTCCTGTTGGCATGGCGGGAGCGGCCGACTGTCTGTGCGTTACAGACTGTCGGGTAAGCGGAGCCATGCGAACAGGAGCGTCAGGCGCGCCACATACGTTATTAGGGCGAAGGTGGGCGCGCCCGTTCTCTGTCTTAACGGGCACTCTCGCACAAGCGGCCGTGCATGACTTTCCTGTGATTCGAAAGGGCTGTGGGGCGGGAGGCGCCACCTTCCCCTAAATTTGGTATCACTTTTCATACTAAGGTGTAAAATTAGACAATGCATCCGGATTACATAAAAGTCATGGAAATAATCAACTTCAAGCTTCAAAAGTTTTGGGCCAATAATTCTGGCAATCTTGAAGCTCTTTTGCCTCCAGAAATAGTCATTACCGGAGAAGATCTCAAGGAGGTGGGGATTGATAAATATGCGTGTTCAACATGCCTGGATCATTTGAAAAATAGCGGATATCTGCATATTGATTATGTCCGAGATAATGAAAATGTTATTGATATGGATGGCGATGAAATTCACGAACCAACTTCCGCCATTTTCCACCTTTCGGTTACAAGAGAAATCTTGCCTTTAGTAGAACGACTAAAGCTCGGCAAAACTGAAGATGTTCCTAGAGGAGTATCATTTGATTTCGAGAAAAGCATATTGAAAATCGGCGACCGCTCTGTGAATATCCAGCAGAAGAATGATAAGCCGAACAGCCATTACATCCTTGAATACATTTTTGAGAATCCGGATGGACTAGAAGCCAAGTCATATTATTCAGAGATCCTAGCCGATAAATTTCGTGATAATAGCCAAACTCAACGCTCCATGTGGCGAGCCTGTGAAGCAATCAACGCCAAAGTCTCCAAACAAGCCGGTATCAGTAATTTCCTTTTGATTAAGTCCGGAGAAACTGGCTACGTGCAGATCAATCCGGAATATCTCGAAGCCACAATTTCATAATACCTCGTTACCGTAACCGTACGCGTACGATCCGGTAAAGGAACTGGAATAGCATGCACTCATGCAACACCGGTTCAGCGAACAACTCATTAAGAGGCTTCAAACTTACTGGAAAACCCGTACCGGCGAGGATATTTCCGATACCACGGCTGACGAATATCTAAATGGCTTTGCTGATCTGTATGGATCATTCATGGCCTTTGCCGATCCGAAATATGAGACACCGGTAATCGCGAGTAAGCGTCCCGTCGCGCCAACGCTTGAGCGCGGCGGACGGGACGCTTTGCGACTTGCTGTTAACCTAACTTAAGGAGAATTCTAGACTTGACCTATATCACACTCAATCAGAATTTATTGTCATTCGTAATCAGATTTTTGCTAAAAATTTGCCCTGGGCAAACAATGAGAGTAAAATTCCGGTAACTTAAAACTATTTTTATTATCAACCTAATAATTTCAATCATATGAAATACATCATCTATTGCCGCAAATCCACTAACACCGAAGACAAGCAGATCTTGTCTCTGGAATCCCAGGAAAAAGAGCTGACTGATCTTGCCAAGGAACAGAACCTTGAAGTCGTTCGGATTTTGACGGAAAAGAAATCTGCCAAAGCTCCTGGACGTCCTGTATTCAATGAAATGATGAGTTCAATTTCCGCCGGCAAAGCTGATGCTATACTCTGCTGGAAGATTGATCGCCTTACTCGCAATCCTGTTGATGGCGGACAAATTCAATGGCTACTTCAAAACGGCAAAATCCAGTGCATCAAGACTTTTGAGAAAACATATTTGCCAAGTGACAATGTTTTACTTATGAGCATTGAACAGGCTATGGCCAATCAATACATTCGCGATTTGAGTCTGAATGTGAAGCGCGGCAATCGTGCCAAAATGGAAAAGGGTGGCTGGCCGAACAAAGCGCCATTCGGATATTTGAATGATAAAGGATCAAAGACGATTAAGATAGATAAAAAGAAGGCTCCATTCATCGTTAGAGCGTTTGAACTGTATTCAACCGGTGGTTACAGCATCAAACAAGTTGCAGATCAGCTTTACAAAGAGGGGCTACGAACTGATGGTGGAAACAAAGTGGCCAAGAATCAGATTCATCGCAATTTATCCAACAAGTTCTATCTAGGTCTAATGGACCAGGACGGCAAAATATTTCAAGGTAATCACCAGCCAATTATTTCAAAAGATCTATTC